>CAWVTO010000075.1:0-8872 GCA_963932895.1 uncultured bacterium | reverse complement strand
AAGAAGGTGTAGCAATACACTTGTGTTTATCAAGATGTAACGACTTACATATGTGTAGAGCACTTACTTCGTCTGCTTGTTGCTTTGTACGCTAAAATAAATTTGGACCAAGCCATTTTTTGGTGGCTTTTAGGTCGGCTTCTTTACGCTCTGCATAGTTCTCTACTTGGTCATTACTTATTTTACCTACGGCAAAATACTTGCTCTGTGGATGAGAAAAATACAGACCAGAAACAGAGGCCGCTGGATACATTGCAAAACTGTCTGTTAGGCTTATGCCGGTATGTTTTTCTACGTCGAGCAGCTCCCATAAGGTAGCTTTTTCGGTATGGTCAGGGCTAGCAGGATATCCAGCCGCAGGTCGTATACCTTGGTATTTTTCTCGGATGAGCTCATCATTGGTAAGTTGCTCATCTGCAGTGTAACCCCAGATGCCAGTTCTTACTTCGTGGTGCAGGCACTCTGTGAACGCTTCTGCAAGTCTATCTGCAAGAGCTTTTACCATAATAGAATTGTAGTCATCGTGATCTGCCTCGTATTGCTCCACCATCTTCTCTATGCCTATTCCCGCAGTTACTGCGAAAGCTCCAAGGTAGTCTTTCTTACCCGTGATTTTTGGTGCTATGTAGTCTGCAAGGGATAGGTTGGGTATACCATTGCCCATTTTCCGCTGTTGGCGTAAGAAGTTGAATTTCTTATTCTCAGTAGGCAATACCACATCTCCATTCTCCTCATGTGCTTCATATATACCCAGTACAGCTTTAGCTTTTAGTTTTTTATGGGTGATAATATCATCTAGCATTTCCTTGGCATCCACAAAGAGTTTTTTGGCTTCTTCGCCTACATATTCATCTTCAAATATGTTAGGGTATCTGCCACGCAGTTCCCACGTTTGGAAAAAGGGTGTCCAGTCTATATATTTTCTAAGTATTTCTAAATCAAAGTCTTCGTAGACTTTAACTTTTCCAAGTTGCTTAGGAGCAGGTGGCGTGTAGCTGTCCCAATCAAAATTTGGCTTGTTGGCCAATGCTTGTTCAAAGGGTAGAATGTTTTTATCTGCTTGGCGAGCAGCGTGCTGCTTGGCCAATTCTTTGTACTCTGCTTTGGTATCCGCTTCAAACTTGCCACGGGTATGTTCTCCAATAAGCTGACCGGCTACGGGTACCGAGCGAGAAGCATCTAGTACATGTACAATGGGGCCGGAGTAGTTTGGAGCTACTTTTACGGCGGTATGCACACGACTTGTGGTGGCTCCACCTATTAGCAAGGGGTACTTCATGCCGCGTCTTTCCATCTCGGCTGCCACATCTACCATTTCATCCAAACTAGGAGTGATAAGGCCACTTAGCCCTATTACGTCTACATTGTGTTTTATTGCCTCGTCTAGTATTTTGGCGGCAGGTACCATTACACCGAGGTCTACTATAGCGTAGTTGTTGCAGGCGAGCACTACGCCTACTATGTTTTTGCCTATATCATGCACGTCCCCTTTCACAGTGGCAAGGAGTATTTTTCCTTGTGTTTGTCCTTCAGATTTTTCTGCTTCTAAGTAAGGTTGTAGGTGAGCAACCGATTTTTTCATTACTCGAGCACTTTTTACCACTTGTGGTAGAAACATTTTACCTTCCCCAAAAAGGTCTCCTACCACATTCATGCCGGCCATTAGCGGACCTTCTATTACATGTAACGGTTTTTCATAGTTAAGCCGAGCTTCCTCTGTGTCCTCGTCTATGAATTCGGTTATGCCTTTTATGAGTGAGTGCTTTAGACGCTCTTCTACTGATTGTTCTCTCCAGCTGAGGTCTACTTCTATTTTTTTACCATCTCCTTTTACTGTTTCGGCAAGTTCTACGAGCCTTTCGGTAGAGTCCGATCTTCTGTTTAGTAATACATCTTCTACGGCAGTGAGCAGGGTTTTAGGTATCTCCTCGTATACCTCAATCATTCCTGCGTTTACTATTCCCATATCTAGCCCAGCTTGTATGGCGTGGTATAGGAATGCAGAGTGCATTGCCTCACGCACTAGGTTGTTTCCTCTAAAAGAGAAGGAAATATTACTGACCCCTCCACTTACTTTGGCAAAGGGCAGGTTTCCTTTTATCCAGCGAGTAGCGTTGATAAAATCTACCGCATAGTTATTGTGCTCTTCTATGCCCGTAGCTACAGTCAGTATATTCGGATCAAAAATGATGTCTTGCGGAGGAAAATTAACTTCATTTACAAGTATATCGTAACTCCGTTTGCAGATATCTATTCTCTTTTGGTACGAGTCTGCCTGTCCTTTCTCATCAAAAGCCATGACTACTGTAGCAGCTCCATAGCGTTTTATGCTTGTTGCACGTTGTCTGAAAGTTTCTTCTCCATCTTTTAGACTAATGGAGTTGACAATGCCTTTACCTTGTATTGCTTTTAGTCCGGCTTCTATGATCTCCCACTTGCTGGAGTCTATCATTACAGGTACACGGCTAATGTCTGGCTCAGCAGCAATCAGATTCAGGAACGTGACCATGGCTTCTTTACCGTCAAGCATTCCTTCATCCATATTGATATCGATTACTTGAGCACCATTTGCTACTTGTTGTCGAGCTACGGTTAGTGCTTCATCATAAAGATTGTTCAATATGAGGCGTGCAAATTTTTTGGAGCCCGTCACGTTGGTGCGTTCTCCTATATTAATAAAATTGATGTTTGGCGTTTGAACCATTGGTTCCAAGCCACTCAATCGCAGGTGATTTTCTATTTGTCTAGACATAGATAAAATTGGTGAGTAGAATTAGGAGTACAGAGAGGCTTATCTGTTCGCGATGTTTAGTCGTGATAGGATGTAGCACCTTGTCGCACGTGTTGGCTTTCAGGTTGCTAAGACTTCTGTGGGCCTAATCCCTCGGTCTTTCTTTATAAGCAATGCAAAGGTATCTAAATTGAGGCATAAAAAAACCCGCAACTAAAGCTTAGCTGCGGGTTTTTTTTTATTTGTTTGGGATTAGCGAATGAGGTCAACGGTACCTTCTATGGGTCCTTTGCCTTCATTTTCTTCTCCAAATTCGAACGTATAGTTGATAATGTAGAAGTATGTTCCACTTGGGCATTCTACCCCTGTGTTGTTTACTTTACCGTTCCAAGACTTAGTGATATCTTCTGATTCAAATACTCTCTCTCCCCAACGGTTGAATACCTTAATACTATACTCCGCGACACTTTCACCGTCTATGATGAAGGTATTATTGTTAAGGTCATCACCAGGAGTAAATACGTTGTACGGTACTAGCTTTCTAATAAACGTATTTGGTATTTCTTTACACACAACGTCCTCACACCCTCTGTCATTGGTTGCTGTGAGACAGACTTCCCATGTACCTTTTCTATCGTCCCAGTTATAGCAAGGGTTTTCTTCGGTACTTGTACCTGGTACTGGCTCATCTTCGAAAGTCCAACTGTACGAAGTAGCTCCTGTAGATGTATTTGTGAAGCAGAACTCTGGTCGATTAGAGCTGTCTATATCAAAGCTTGCGGTTACAGTTTGTACCTCTACCGTTACTGTGTCTCTATCCCAACATCTTGGTAATTCATCGTACTCTGGTGCGAGTATTACTTCGTATGTTCCCGGTTGTGAGTAAGAAAAAGACCTAGTCAATGTGAGTGGATCATCGTTGTCTGATGTTGTATCTTCATTGCCCCATATCCACTCCGCTCGTGTGTAGCGAGCATCCAGTGTAGCCGTAAAATTAATCAACTCATCTGGACACACGATTAGTGGATCTGCAGCAATTGTTACATCCGGTCTAGGGTTTACGACAACTATAATCTTACGTTTTACAAGTAAATCTTCACTGGTATCTGGGAAAATACGCGAGCAACGGTTGGCACTACCCGGTACATTATCTTCTTGTATGATGTACAATTCATAGGTGCCTGGAGCAGTGTATACATGCCCGAATGTGTCGCCAATTTGCCCTGGAGTTTCGTTTGTGTTGTCTCCCCAAATCATTTGGAAAGTTGGAGTGGTTACATCTCCTTTTCCAAAGTTGATTATCTCTATTGGATCACCCAAACATATAATGGCAGAGTCTCTATCTCTATCTACTTGGTTTCTAAAACCAAACTCTGGCTGCGGTCCGGGTATGTATATGGTTTTCTTGATACTGTCTATACACCCTAGTTCTGAAGTTACAATAAGTGTAATTTCAAAGTTGCCCGTTGAGGTAAAATTGTGTACAGGGTTCTGAAGGAGACTCTTTCGGGTATTATCTCCAAAGTCCCATAACCAGCTGGTTATTTTTTCACAGGATATGACGGTACCATCAGGACACTTAGCAGCACAAGGATCTACAAACCAGGTGCTGTCTGTGAATGCTACAATGGATGCACAATTTACTATGGAGTTGCCAAAATTAAAGTCAGGATTGAGCTCAGATACAAACGCTGTAAGACGCGTAGTATCTGTACAGCCGATACTATCTTCTGCTACTATGGTAATCTCATACTCTCCAGGAGCACCGTATGTCCAACGCAGTGGCAGTGATCTGGTACTATCAAACATAACAGTAGCAGCATCCCAATCTGCTTGGAATGTTTCCAATGGAGGACTCGCAACGTATCTGGTTCGGTCATTCCAGTAGTCATATGTTTTAATTGGATACGTAAATGGATCTTCTTCACCATACTGGTAGTAGCGTATATAGTCATCTACTATCACTTCCATACCGTTACACAACGTCTCATTTTGCAAGCTAAATTGATTGGTAAAACCAACGTTTAGGAATGTTGCTGCTCGAGCGTCACAACCGGTAGTACTGTTTAGGATAGGCCCTGGAGTCATAGGTCCATTTCCATATAGCAATACGGTATCCAATACATCTGGGTTGCACTCATCATTGCTTACTAGCTCTGTATACCTGTAGATATGACGGTATAGCCCTGTAAGAGTATCTTGCACTCCGTTGAAAGAGGTGTCTAATAGTAAGGTGTCAAAACCGATGACAGATGAATCCCTAAAGTGCAGGATATGCTGTGTTTCGATACTGACATTTGGAATTACTGTAGTGTCCAATCTATAGATTTTATCACCTTGTCGTGTTACACCAAAGTCCTTGTTTTTCTCCGAGTAAATTTGAATTCCAAAATTAAAGAATCCGCTTAGACCAGTAGTATCTATACAGGTAGTTCCGGTTGGGCCTAAGTAATAGGCCACTTCGTCTGCAGGAATTTCGCTATAGTTAAGACCCAGTTGTTGTTCGAATAGGTCTTTGATAATTTGCTCGGCATTGGTTCGTATTGCAATTACTTTCCAATCCTTGATGATAGAGGTAACCAGTGTCTCTATGGTATCTGTGATAAAGACATCTGTTTTGCCTTCTCTACGTACTGCATACGTATTGGTACGCACAACATAGTTATACAACCAATCTTCGCCACTATAGGGAATGTTCTCATCGTTACGTCCAGCAACAGGTCCGTTGTAAGGTTGGTAATACTTGAAATCTTCAAAGTAGTACGATACGAGTGGGCCACGTCCAAACCCATTGGCAGGATAACCCCAATTCCAACGGATGTTATTGATACTATCTTGTAGTGATGTATTGAATTTGAAATAAGCGGTATCTCCCGGACAGATGTAGTATTTGCCGTCTGGAGTAGGTAGAGGATATATGATCTCAAACGCTGCATCCAAAGGTAAGATTCTAAACAAGTCGGGGTAGTAGAATGTATCCAAACATCTTGCAGGATGGTTGGCAGGAGTCACACCAGGTATTGGTGTACCGTTACCTACGATAAGTCCAAGTCCAAAAGAACCGATTGGGTTACGTGCGTATGGATCACCTATTTGTCCTGGAGTATATCCTCTGAAGAAGGTGGTGCCAGCATTACCACGTACATCGTATGGCAATACAAACGGTAAAGGTACGTTTGGTTTCTGACCAAATACTCCGCCACCGTCAAAGGCGTTCCAAGAAGCGTCTAAAGTAGGGTCAAAACTAAAGGTATCGTAGTTTACTGCAAACCATTGCTGCGTACAACCGGGTTTCGTATCTGCTATGCTAAATTCTAATACATAGTTTTGGTTTACTCCGTCGAAAGGACAAGGGAAACCAGATACCCATTCTAAGCCTTTCGCATTTGGTGGTATAAGAGCCAACTGTTTTGTTCCTTCAGACTCACATTGCAATGGGTGGATCGTATCTTTTTGCCAAAGCGTAACTACATGACAATCAGCATTATCCAAGAACCAATTTTCTCTATGTGCAGCAGAATCTATGAATACGGCTTGCTTTACTACGCGAGTCAAGATGCTGAATCGTACTTCTTGTGTTACGTAACTAGAAGGTTGAGCGTATGAAGTATCTGGACCTTCTTCTATGACCGTAAGGCCTGTAAAAATGTTATCTTTTGATGCAATACAGAACTGCCAATCAGGCTCGATGGTTACTGTTTGTGGTCCGGTAAGGGTCTGCGTAGTGCCTGGGGCAGCTCCTCCAGGTGCAGCACCTACAGGAGGCTCAAGTTTTAATAGGTTTATTGTAACACCTGCGGGAATAGTGAATTCCATCTCGTGATAAGTAACCGTCCATTTTGTGGTTCCATTGCCAGCAGTAGGGTTATTCCTGCCAAGTGAATCAACACTCCAGTAGAGTGTATCGCCTTGATTACTATTATTGGCGGTTACAAAGGAATCTCTTAAGATATCGTAATAGAGATTGGTGCCGTAGAAGGCGGACGGAGGACGCCTCACTATCCAATTGCCAATCCTGTTCTCATCGTATCTCACACCAGCAGGTATCAATACGCCTCTATAGGTGTAGGATGAATCTATTGGGATAGTTAAAACCGTATCTCCTGCTACTATCATCGTATCATTTGCATAGATGTTTACTTGGTAACATTCTTTTAGATTTTTGTTGATACGTGTTTCTTGGAATGGTTGAGTATAATTTCTTCCATCTTGGAATGTTCTATATATTTCGTCCCAAGGAGTATACCAATGACAAGGAGCACTGTCTGTACGGTAGTTGCAATTGATGCCTACATTTTGGTTTACCCACGGTCGACTATCGGTAGTACATTGTGGGGCATAGTTATCTCCCATAGACCATACACGCCATATATTTGGTCTGTAGTCTTTATTAGGTACAGGAGGTACTGCAGGCGGCAAGGGTACTGCTACTTGGTCAGGAGCAAAGACATACCTGAGTCTGTTATTGATACCAAACCTGAAACTAATGCCAGGGGCACCTGAGATAATATCTCTATACCAAGTTGTATCTCCTGTAGTTACAGATATTGCGGCTATAGAATCTTTAGAAACATCATAGTATACCTTGTAGCCTCGCTCTGTGATAGTATCGCTTGATAAGGCATATACAGAGTCTGCAATTATATTATTGCCATCAGAATCTTCTTCCCACTCACGGTATATCCACGCATATTGACCTGTCCCTAGTTGAAAGATTCTATCAAAACTAAAAGAAGGATAGTATACGACTGAATCTTCATCTGTAGGGTCAAAGTCATTTCTGTAGAATGAAGAAGCATTTGTCATACAAACGGTATCTTCTATGATACATTGGTATGTTTGAGGAATAGGAACTCTATTGCCTGGGCTTTCTATTCCAGTACCTGGTCCTACCACTTCTATAGTATCATAAACGGTAACGTCACAAGGTCCTGCTACCACATTTAAGCTAATCATATATACCCCTGGACCATAGGATGGCTGTGGTGAGTTGGGAGTAAGTTCTTGATCATTAAAATTTTGTATTGCCCATGGTGGTTGCCCATAGTTCCATAAGAACCTAGTCACTGGTGACCCATTGAGCCCTGTAACGGTAAATACCGGTTGATACGGTGCACAAGCAGGTGTTACTGCATTTATTTTAGGTTCTAGTATAATATTAACAACAGATACGTTTGATACAAATGTATCTGAACATCCATAAGCATTCACAATGAATGTCGGAAAGAATGTACCCGCAGTAGTATATAGGTTATCAACTATCTTATCGCCAGCAGGCCCATTGAACCATTGTTGGTTTGTGGTTTGATCACCACTTGTAGTTGTACCATTTCCCCATTCCCATTTGAATGAATCTACCGCAGAAAATGGTACGGTAGAGGTGTTTTGAAAAACCCCGTTAATTTGAAAACATCCAGGATTAGGTGGAGGCGTAAGGTTGGTATATGATGCACCAATTTTTGGAGCTACCTCAAAATAGTCAGAATACACTATTTTGGTGAGGCATCCACTTGTATCTAAGGCCTCTACAATCAAATCGTATTTCCCACCTATAGGATCAGCAAAGTTTACGCAATACTCAAGTGGATAGGTTGGATTGAGAAAAGTGTCCGCCTGACCATCACTGAAAGAGTATATTACCCGAGACACTTTACCGTCTGGTGTTTGTGTTGAATCAATAAAACAGAACAGGTTGTTGTTGTAACATTGTACTGAGTCATTAGATCTTCGTACGTATACTTCAGGCGACGGCTTTATGGTCACAGTAAGTGTTTCTGTACATGTACCTGCAAATCCAGTTCCGTTAAAAGTGACGGTATAAGTGCCTTTTTTACTGTAACTATAGCTTGCTTTTTCTGAAGTACTCGTTCCTGGAGTGGGAGCGTCACCAAAATTCCAGCTAATTGTGGTTGTATAGCCTGGTGAGTTCGCCTCAAATGAGATCAATTGCCCTACGCAAAATGTACCAGAAGTAGCCTGGGTACCATCTGCTAAGGTAAGTTGCGGATTACATTGCGAGTAAGCTATGGTGCTAGCAAAAACTAGCATAAGGGCCATTATTCCCTTACGTAGTATATTGGTTTCAGTGAATATATTCATACGTTTCTTTGGTTGGTTTGTCTGCCCTTTTCTGTTAAAAGA
>CAWVTO010000074.1:0-8981 GCA_963932895.1 uncultured bacterium | reverse complement strand
ACAAAACCATCGCAACTATTGACAAAGTACTTGGTAAATGGAGCATCAAAAAATCGCTGCTCGTGTGGTATTATATTATCGGCAATCGCAACCACTTTGGTATGGTTATTTTTGCGAATAATTCTACCCAATGTACCCAAACTTGGCCCCATAAAAGGCATCCAATATCTAAAAATAACGAGATTGGGTTTTTCTTTTTTCAGCTTCCTCCCCAGTCTCAACCAATTGAACGGATTCACCGAATTAAGACTAACCTCTATGTCAATATCCTGCGGCTTTGGGTCTGTGCTGTACTGTGTTTTGCCTGGGAAGAGTATGCTCGGGTACTGTAAACTAAAGGTGACAATACGCACAGTATGTCCTTGTTCTTTTAGCTTGGTTGCCAATAATTGGTTGTAGGTAGACAAGCCACCTCGCAGTGGATATGCAGGGCCAATTATGACTATGTTCTTAGTCAAGGCCTAATCTTTCTGAAATTTCGTATTTGTTTCTATTCGGAGTATTTCTGCTCATCATTTCTGCCAAGAAACCTCCCATGAATAGCTGTGAACCTACAATGAGCATCACCAATGCAATGTAGAACAATGGATTATCGGTAACTAAGGTCATTCGTAAACCTTGGCTTATAGCCAATAGCTTTTGGATAAGGATAAATGCCGTTAACCCGAAGCCCGTTAAAAATGCAACCGCACCCCAAAACCCGAAGAAATGCATGGGTCTCTTACCAAACTTAGATACGAATATGATACTAAGCAAGTCCAACGGACCACGTATGAATCTGCTGAGGCCAAACTTTGTCTCTCCATACTGACGCGACCTGTGTATCACCACCTTTTCCCCTATTTTTTTGTAACCAGCCCTGTGAGCCATTACCGGGATATAACGGTGCATCTCACCGTATACCTCTACGCTCTTCACCACTTCATTTTTGTACGCTTTCAGCCCACAATTAAAATCGTGTAAATAGATACCGCTCATCTTACGGGTTGCCCAATTGTACAGTTTAGTTGGGATAGTCTTTGTGATGGGATCGTATCGTTTTTTCTTCCAACCACTTACAAGATCAAAACCATCTTCCCAGAGCATACGGTGCATCTCTGGCAATTCATCTGGACTATCTTGCAAGTCTGCATCCATGGTAAACACAGAATCTCCTTGTGCTATTGCAAAGCCTTCATTTAAAGCCGCACTTTTACCGTAGTTTCTTCTAAACTTAAGGCCTTTCACCTCTGAGAATTCCTTTTGCAATCCTAAGATTACACTCCAAGAGTCATCCGTACTGCCGTCATCTACGAATACAACTTCATAACTGAATTTATTTTCGTCCATTACCCGCTTTATCCAAGCGTGTAATTCGGGTAACGATTCTGCCTCGTTGAGCAGTGGTATTACAATTGATATATCCAAGATTAGCCTCCTATTTCGTCTACTTCTGCTTCCACTCTAGGTTCTTTGTCTCTGTATATTGCCCCTACGATGAGTGACAACACAAGGTACCATCCAACCCCACCTAAGGTAGATTTTGCTTGACCCATTATACCTTGAGCTTTACCCGCTCCGTCTTCCCTTGCTTTGGCCATTGCTTCTTCTATTGCTTCATCTGGAGCACCCATTTTCTCCATAAACTCCTCTGTACTGACAAGCACTTCTTCTGCCAATTGCTGCTCCCACTGAGGATCTATCACCGTCATAAATAAGATATTGAATACGAGCACAATTGCCGAGGCAACTATGCCTGTAACCATACCAGCGGCAATAGAGTTGCCAAAAGTGAAGTAACTGAAATTTTTCTTGGTATCTCTCACTCCTAGTATGATGAATACAATAGGGATTGCAAGAAAATTAACCACCAAGAGAATAATCCATCCTGTTGGTTTAGCATATATCATAGGATCTATTGCATAGAGCATTAAAAATACCAATATGCTAAGAATAGCCATTATCACTCCTTGTTTGATTGCGGGTTTATATTGTTCCATTGTATTTTATATTGAATATGTTTCTTTGTTATTGAACACACTTACTATCCTACCCTTCTGCTCTTGTTTCCACTCGTGTGTGTTCTTACTAGACGAATGGTTTGTTTCTGCATTGAATATCCACTCGTGATGAGTATCTACTATGGTAAGGTTGGCACTTGCACCCTTAGATATAGTTTCTGTAGAAAGACCCAGCACTTTTCTAGGCCCATGGGTAAGTGCGTTTACAAATGTTTCCTTTGCTATATCGTTGGCTAGGTGCCTTAGGTACCATGGCAAGACAAGCTGCAAACTGAGTGCTCCTGTGTCTGCATAGTCAAATTCTACTTGTTTGCTCTCTATATTTTGTGGATTATGATTGCTGCATATTGCATCTATCACTCCATCATTGACTCCTTTTACGAGAGCTTTTCTATCTTTTTCGCTACGCAAAGGCGGGTACAGTTTGAAATTTTCATCAAAACTGAGTACTTCTTTATCTGTAAAACACAGATTAAAAATACTTACATCACACGTTACGGCCAGTCCTTCTTGTTTTGCTTGGCGAATATGATCTACGGATTCTGCTGTAGACACACAACTAAAATGCACCGCAGCGTCACAATAACGGGCTACTTCTATCTGCTCCCTCACGCTGATAAACTCAGCTATAGATGGGCTTGTTTTCAACCCTGTATGTACGGTTGTTTCACTTTCATTTACAGTGCCGCCTTGCTCTATAGACTTGTCACTGGGATGTGTTATCACCTTAGCACCAAAGGGTTTGGTATACAGCAATGCTTTTTTAAGCAAACCATTGCTAACAGCACCGTCTCCATTGGTAAAAGCTACTGCACCTGCTAAACTCATGTCGTATAACTCCGCTAGATTTTCTGCATGATTGGTATCTGACAATACACCTGTCGGCTGTATGTCTACCAAATGGTTTTGACTGGATTTTACAATATAATTCACACCAGACTTATCCCTAATGCATGGCTCACTGTGTGGCAATGTTACTAGTGATGTAAAACCTCCTGCTGCCGCTGTGTTCAATGTATTCTCTAGAGTGTCTTTGTGTTCGTTTCCTGGATCTGTAAGGTGACATCGCATGTCTACCCAACCTTCGGTTACCCAAAGATCTTGTCCAGCTATCACTGATGCCTCCGCTTTTAATTCGGGGCCTATCTCTTGTATTTTACCCTTAGAAATCAGAATATCGATAGATTTCCCATGGAGTGGATTTCCTTCTTGAATTAGGGTAGCGTTGCGTATGAGGTAGGTTTTTGGCACTTGCTTTTAGGATTTTAAGAATCTCAACAAAAGTATCTCTATAAGCAGAAATATCAAACACAGTCCGATAAAGACTTTCCACAGCGGCGTACCGCTGCTGATTGTGTCAGTTGCGGTCTTAATTGCAGCCACATTTCCACTTATCTTATTTATCGCAATTCCTTTCAACTGAGCTCTTAAGTCATCTTCCGTAGCAAATTGCTGTCTCGACTCTTCTCTAGTGTGGTTCAAAGCTAACTTGGCCAGTTCTTCGCTGCTGGTATTTTGCAATGAATATACGCCAGCTTCGTCTACCTCTTCATTGAGCCAAAAACGACTATCTCCTGTACCAAAACCGGTCTCAACCAAAACTGCTCTCTCTCCTTTTAGTAAGGAAAGTACCCCGAAGGATTTATCCCCGCCTAAACCAATCGCCTCTTTGGCAAATAGTGGATATGCCAATTTTTGCTTAACACTTTTGCTAAAGGCCATTTTGAGCATTACCAAAACCAGCAATTCATGATCAGCCATACTACTATACTCTCCATTGAGTGGCACTGCAAACTGAAAAACTGCACCAGCACCAACCTTCGTACGTGTTAAAATATCAGATCCATCTTTGAGAGACAATATCCTTTGAGATGATCCACTTCCTTTTAGTTGATAGCATTTTTTTACTTTTGGCAGCAATACGTTCTCTGGTACTTTCTTGTATACATCCTTTACAAAGGGGTGTTTCAAATCCTTACTCGAAATACTCAGGTCTTTTTGGATGACTGCTCCGTATGAGGCTGAACCTAATGTAGTGCTGAATTGGGTATAATCTACACCAATAGCATTGGGCACTATGGCTACTACTCCCCCTTTATTTGCAAATGTCTTAAGCTGCTCGGCAAGCCCACTACTTACTTCTGGCAAGGCATTAAGAATAATAAAATCGTATGCATCCAAACCTGCGTAATCTATATTTCCGGCGGCAGTGTTGGTAAGTGTGAATACAGCATCTTTACCAAATATCTTGGCTACCTCGCTAGACGGCGAACCTATTTGCAGAATATTGATAGTTGGCTTTATGTGGACGGCAAAGTGGTACACATTATCAAACACTACAGGAACGTCTGTAAGGCTAACCTCACCCGAAATCCATCCTTTTTGCGCACTCGTAAAACCTAAATCTAAGACCTGCACACCTTTACCCTCTATACCAAAACTCTCAACCCCTTGCTGTACACCATTCACCTTAAGCACCACAACACTAGACTCTACCCGTTGCGGCCCGTTGTTCACCACTTTTACTTTCAGTTTTATGGGTGTGTTGGGTCTACTCACAGGCTCAGCCAACCATACAGAATCGATGGATAGATTTTGCAACGTTTCTGGTTTTAGCTGAACTACATTGAGCACCATACTACTATCTAGTACGGTAGCAGCTTCTTTGCTTTGTTGAAAATCACTAATGGCAAAAGAATAGTGCGATGCAAAACCCTCCGAAACAAATTTATTATTCATCTTCTGAATAATTTTCGCAAAGTCATTGGGGTGATAATCTATCGCTAAATCATCTATAATTTTAAGAGCCTTGTCTGGCGAGTACAGTCTATTGCTAAAAGTGCTCAATGCATTATCGAGTACTTGCACCTCGGCATCTTTGGGCAGGTTCTGTAAAACCTGTCTAGCAGCATTTTTGCCGTATTCGAAAAGCTGACCGTCTTGCCCTTCTGCTCGCATACTCTCCGAGTTGTCGAGATACAGACTTATCAACTTGCGACCATCTTTGGTACCTTCTTCAAGTAGGAAAGGTTGTGCAAAGGCAAAAATAAGTGCTGCCAGAGCGAGCATACGTGTAGCCAAGATCAACCATTTTTTAATTTGGCGGGTCTTGCGGCTTTCTGTTTGAATCTCTTTTAGCATATCTACATTACTAAAAATGACCTTTTGGTATCGCCTAAAATTGAATAAATGAATAACAAGCGGTACTGCTAGCAGTCCTAAAGCCCATAAAAATAGTGGTTGTAGAAAACTCATGGATACAATGCAAATTTAACCCGAATAATGTAGATAACCATTCGCGTGCTTTTTTACGTTTACTGGATAACAAAGGCATGAATGACTACAATATTGATCCTTAGATTTATTTAGGACCATCAACACACATTTTCTTAGCCTTCACTTTTCACCTTCACTCAGCAAAATAATGAAACACGTCTTTCTGCAAAAAAAATCAAAACCGATTACAAATCGGCTAATAAATCCTCAAAGGGTATTGGGCTTTTGTAGTTGAAACCTGTGTAGTAGTTGCACTGTATTTTGAACTGGATACCTCCTTTTGCATCTTTTTTGGTTTCCACTATGACATTGCCATAGCGTTGCTCATACTTACCGTATGCATCAAAACTTGGTTTTGGTTTAAAGAAATAGTGCCAGCTCTCTTGAGTTGCTCCACTATTCCGTGCGGCCGTATGCTTATTTACCTGTATGATGTAGCCTTTCTGCTCCATACTCCCTTTTACGTACTCCATTAGGTAGTGACAGTAGTCTTCTTGCTTTGCTTCTGAGGTTTTGATAACAATACCCGCCGCATCTTTTCTATCAATAACATACGTACTGATATCTTCCTCCGATGACTTAGCAGACTCCCACTCTCGTTGCAAATACAAAATGCGGCTTTGTATCCCATTGAAAGCATGGCACATCGCATCGGCAAACCCATCTGCTCTTTTGATGTGCTTGCTGTACGAAAAGTCTTCTGACTCCAGTTGATTAAATAAGTTTTTAAAGTAAGACTTCATTGAACCTATGTGATATAACACATTCGAATTCCGTATGTTTGCCTCTCGGTATTGAAACTAGCAATTGTCATAGTAAATTACAACGTTAAGCACTTCCTCGAACAGTGCTTAAAATCTGTATATCAATCTATTAGCTCAATAGATGCCGAAGTATGGGTTGTAGATAATAATTCTGTAGATGGCTCTGTAGAAATGGTCCAATCGCTCTTTCCAGCAGTACATGTGATTGCGAACAAAGAGAATGTGGGTTTTAGCGTAGCTAATAATCAGGCCATAAAAAAGAGTACCGCCGAGTATATACTACTCCTTAATCCGGATACCATAGTACCCGAAAATTGCTTTACCAAACTACTTGCTTTTGCAGACAGCAAATCCGACCTAGGCGGATGCGGTGTACACATGGTAGATGGACAAGGAACCTACCTGCCCGAAAGTAAGCGTGGACTACCTACACCCGAAGTAGCCCTCTACAAAATGATAGGGCTGAATAAAGTATTCCCGAAATCCAAGAAATTTGGCAAGTACCATCTGGGCTATTTAGACAAGGACCAAAACCACGAGATAGACATACTGAGTGGAGCTTTTATGCTCATGCGTAAGAAAGCACTCGACGAAGTAGGTTTGCTAGATGAGACATTTTTCATGTACGGCGAAGACATAGATCTAAGCTATCGTATCACCCAAGGGGGATGGAAAAATTATTACTTTGCAGATACACAAATCATTCATTACAAGGGAGAAAGCACCAAAAAATTAAGCACCAACTATGTACGTGTATTTTATAAAGCAATGGTCATTTTTGCTGAAAAACACTACTCTGGTGGCAATCAAACGCTTTTTAAATTTTTCATTAATACAGCGATATACGCACGAGCAACTATTGCCGTAGTCACCAATGGTATTAAGAAATTTTGGCAACCTGCACTGGAGGCACTCTTTATTTTCATTAGCCTCTACTGGCTAAAAGGATACTGGGAGGAGCACATAAAACGGGGCAATGAGATTTACCCTATAGAAATGGTAACGGTACATATACCCTACTACACTGCAAGTTGGATATTGAGCCTCTGGTATAGTAGTAGCTATAAAAAGAATTACGACTTTGGTTTACTGGTTCGCGGCATACTCCTAGGTACGGCTGCCATCTCTATCATCTATGGCCTATTGCCAGAGACGCTACGTTTTAGTAGAGGCATTATCCTCTTTGGCACCTTGCTGGTGATAGCTATGCTGCTTGTATGGCGTACGGCATTGCACTTTGCCAAATACAAAACACTCGATTTTAGCCAACGAAATCATACTAAAAGCATACTCGTAGGGGAGCAAAGCAAATGGGAGCAAGTGATTGATATGCTCAAAAGCTATAACCGCAACTACCAACAGATTGGTTTTGTGAGCGACCAAAAAAGCGACTCTCCGCAGTGGCTTGGCACGAGCAATCAGCTCAAAGAAATCATCAAAATATACGGTATCAATGAGGTCATATTTAGCAACGACAGTATCTCTACGGAGGATACCATGAAGCTAATGAATGATATAGGTACGCGAGTAAACTACTACACCATCCCTGCAGATAGCAACTTTGTGATAGGTAGCCACAGCAAAAATGCCAATGGACTTTACTTTGGTGAGCAGATAGAACTTAACTTGAGCAACCAAGAGCTGCGTACACAAAAGAGATTATTTGATATTGCCATTGCTCTTACGGTGATAATACTTGCACCTCTTGCCGCTATTTTTAGAAAAACACGCAAATGGCTCATACATAGCGGAAGCGTACTTGTAGGCCACAAAACATGGGTGGGTTATGCTGCTTCTCCGCAAAACCTACCGGGACTAAAACCGGGAGTGTACACGACGGATTTTGAGCTTAAGGAAGAGAATTTAAAATTTCAGGAAAACTTGGATCTCCTGTATGCCAAAAATTATTCTATGGGAATGGATCTTAGGGCGATGTTGAGTTACTAGCTCTCTAGCCTTGGAGAACCAAACAATTGTCCCACTACTGGGCTTTGATTATCCTTTTTACATTTTAACAATAAAAAATAGAATAGTCCAATCCTAAACACCAGTCTTACACAAGAGTACTGGACTCTATCCTCAAAAGAGGTAGCGTTTTTTAAGCGAGAAGTTTTTTGACCATACCAGCGATCATCTTGCCGTCTGCACGGCCTTTCATTTTTCCATTGGCCATACCCATCACTTTGCCCATGTCTTTCATAGAGCTCGCTCCTGTTTGACTCATAATGGCTTCAATCTCTGCTTTCACTTCATCCTCACTCATTTGAGCAGGCAAGAATTGCTCTATTATAACCAACTCCTCTTCTTCTATAACAGCAAGATCTTCTCTTCCTTGCTCTTTATAAATAGTGAGTGAATCTTTACGCTGCTTGGCCATTTTCACCAAGGTATTCGTCTCGTCTTCTTCTGTAACTACTCCTCCACCCTCTTGGGTAGCAAGCAGCATTAAGGCTGCTTTGATAGCTCTAAGGCCACGAAGTGTTGTCTGATCTTTGGCTTTCATAGCCGTTTTCATTTGATCGGTGATCTGTTCTGTTAAAGACATAGCACAAAGGTAGTGACACAGTGCTCCCCTGCAAACCAAAAAAAAGTGAGGAAGAAGTAACTTGGCAGTAGTAAAACACCAAAGACAACGCAGGGAGATGACCTGTGTGACGAATAGAAAACAGCCATAAGAGAATCACCCTAACCAATGCCGTAAGAGAATATATACACGTACTTCGTCCTTGTCGTAAGTTAAAACGAATTCTCCTTTTTGTGTCATGTTTATTTTCTACGTTTGTAATTCCATAAAAATTATATCCATGAAGAAAATTATTTGCTGTTTTATAGTGTTCCGTTCATTCGGGATCTTTGCACAAACGAGTGCTGTAGATTTTTACAATTCAGCTGCAGACAACGTTAAGCGTGGTTTTGTATCTGAAGCAATAAGCGATTATAC
>CAWVTO010000073.1:0-9050 GCA_963932895.1 uncultured bacterium | reverse complement strand
CTAGAAGCTTGTTGTAAGCGTTGCAAAGCCTTCTGCTTGCAATGCAGCTCCACCTATCAAACCACCATCTATATCTGGGCAGTTGAATAACTCAACGGCATTGGCAGGTTTTACACTGCCTCCGTACAATATAGATATTCGGTTAGCCGTAATCTCATCGTACTGTGTAGCGATAGTTTTGCGAATGAAAGCGTGTACCTCTTGTGCTTGTGCAGGAGAAGCTGTCTCTCCAGTACCTATGGCCCATACGGGTTCATAAGCTACAATACAGTTTAATAGTTCAATTTCATTCAACTGAAATAAACCTTGTTTTAGCTGCTTCTCGATAACCTCAAAATGTTGCCCATCTTTTCGTTCCGTGAGTGTTTCACCACAACAGTAGATTGGTCGTAATCCGTTTTCGATCACATGATTTACTTTGAAGCTGATTGCTAAACTATCTTCTTTGAAATACTCTCTGCGTTCACTGTGCCCCAGTATTACGTACTCCACACCCACGCTCTTAAGCATCTTTACAGAAACTTCTCCGGTGTAAGCACCAGATTCTTGATTATGGCAATTTTGTGCTGCTAATCCAATGTTAGTATGGCTTAGCATACGCTTAACACTATCCAGATGGATATAAGGAGGTGCTATGATGGTCACAACGTCTTTGCCTCTTTCTTGATCTAGAATATTTGTTAGAAGTTCTTTTCCCTCTTCCAGGTCAAGATTCATTTTCCAGTTTCCTGCTACTATTTTTTGTCTCATTTATTCAGTGGTTTATTTTCCCAAAATCGGTGTTCTATAGAATCTTCGAACACCGTATTTAATATTTCTTTTTCAGTATTGTTTAGTTCTTTATTGCGTCTCAGCATTACTATTCGAGCAGTCTCCAATGCTTTTGGTACGGTGTAGGTTGCAAATCCAGAAGCTCCACCCCAGGTGAATGACGGTATAAAATTACGTGGGAAACTTGCACCAAATATATTGGCAGAAACACCAACTACGGTTCCCGTATTAAACATGGTGTTAATACCGCATTTACTGTGGTCTCCCATTATAAGTCCGCAAAATTGTAACCCAGAATGGAGAAATCTCTTTTTGGAATAGTTCCATAGCTTCACTTGAGCATAATTGTTCTTTAAGTTAGAACAATTGGTGTCTGCACCGAGATTACACCATTCGCCAATCACTGAATTCCCCAAGAAGCCATCGTGACCCTTGTTGCTATTCGCATAGAAAACAGTATTGCTTACTTCGCCGCCAACTTTGCTATATGGGCCAATAGTGGTATCTCCATATATTTTGGCTCCCATCTTAATTACAGAGCCTTCACACAATGCTAGAGGGCCTCTTACGGTCGCTCCTTCCATTATCTCGGCATTCTTTCCTATGTATATAGGTCCGTTTTTTGAGTTGAGTGTAGCTGCTTCTACTGTAGCTCCTTCTTCTATGAAAATGTTGTCACCTATGAGTGTATTGGAGTCTGACGGTGTTGCCGACTTTCTGCCAAAGGTAATTAGTTCAAAATCGGTACGTATCTGATCTCCGTTGAGGTGAAAAATATCGTACGTAAAGTTGATTTGAGTGGTATCCTCTATCTCAGCACGACTGCTAGTGTGAATGCACATCATAGCGTAAGTCGTAAGTGATTTGTCTGTTCTTAGTGCTATGAGGCTTTCATCTTGCCAGAGCGATTGATTGATGTCGAGTTGTTCCACGCTATCACGTAGCTCATCCGTTGCCAGTACTCTTCCGTTTATATAAAAATTATCTGCGGTAAATACAGGTGGGTACTTGGGTGAGAGATATGCTTCTGTGACGAAGGAAACCTCACTATTCGTTCTTTTTTTCCATTTCTGGGCTAAGGTGAGAATACCTACACGCATGTCTCCGCATGGGCGAGTGTATGCTAAAGGAAGCAGGTCGCTTCTCTTATCGTCATCAAATAAAATTATATTCATAAAAAAAGGCTCTCCAAATATAGAGAGCCTTGTGTATTTTGAAAGGTTAAATCCTTATTTCTTTTTTGCGTATCGCTTATTGAATTTGTCAATTCTACCCGCTGTATCTACAAAGTTCATCTTACCGGTGTAAAAAGGGTGAGAAGCACTTGAGATCTCAAGTTTGTATACTGGGTAGTCATTACCATCTTCATAGGTGGTAGTTTCTTTGGTAGCCACACAAGATTTAGTTAAAAACTGGAATCCGTTAGACATGTCTTTAAATACAACTAATCGGTAGTTTTCTGGATGTATATCGTTCTTCATTATTGTAAAAATTCGTTCTGTTAATGTATAATCTGATCGTCTTAGTAAAAAACTAATTGTATCTTTTCCTTTTAAAGGACTGCAAATTTAGCATAATTTGCATTCTATTCAAGTGCAAAGTACGATAAAAAATATAGGAAAAATTACTGCTTTTGTAATACTGCTGCTTTCTCCCTTTTGGATTTGCCGTTTTGCACTCTTGTTTTTGTATCCAGATTTAGCCGTTCAAAGCATCTCAGACTATCTATGGTATGCTATACGTTTCGACCTTAAAGCATTGACTATATGGTATTCACCGCTTTTTGTCGTCTCGTTTATTGGCTTTTTTTATACGGCAAAATGGTGGCGGTTATTCAAAACTATAGTGTTTGCAATCCTATACCTATCCGCATTGGTATTTGGTCTAATCGCAGTATTTTATTTTGAAATCAGTAAGACAATAGTAGGAGTTGAACTATTTCAACTGTTAAATGGACAGAGCTCTACCGTTATTTTGGGGTATGCTACAGGCTATTGGTGGGCTATACTTTTAACCTTGCTACTCCTTTTTGGCCTTTTGCAATTGGAAAAACGTACCATTACTGTTATGGGTCCTAAACCGGCACTCGTTACTGGTTTCTTACTTTTACTATTGATCGTATTTTTTGCGAGAGGTGGAGTTGCTCTAAAACCCCTCAACCTTATGGATGCTTACGGTAACTTATCCAATAAAGAAGCGGTATCTGCTGTAACTCCTACGTATGTGCTTATCGAGTCCATAGGTAAAAAGAATATAGAGTATGAAGAATACATAGGCGAAGATGAGCTGAAAATGGAATTGGTCAAAGAACAGATTGCATTAACGCAATCTGCTTTGGATAAACCGAATGTGTGCCTCATCTTATTGGAGAGCTTTGGAAAAGAATATACACAACTAAATATGTCGGGTAGGCCCAGTTACACGCCATTTTTGGATAGCCTAATGAGTGTATCTATAACCTATACGAATACCTATGCCAACGGCTTGCGTTCTATGGATGCTGTGGCATCTATTTACTGTGGAGTGCCATCTTTCATGAAAAAACCGTATATCGGGTCGCTCTATACCAATAGTACGATTGCCAGTTTACCCATGTCGCTCAAAGGGGAGGGATATTATACTTCCTTTTTTCACGGTGCAGATGAACTTTCTATGGGTTTCAAACCGTTCTTATTGGCACAAGGACTTGATGAGTATAGTGGTAGGCAGCAATACCCTACAGCAAGTGACTATGACGGTACTTGGGGTATTTTCGATGAACCTTTTCTTCAGTATTTTGCGAAAAAAATTGGAGAACAGAAACAACCCTGGTTTAGTGGCGTATTCACACTGAGCAGTCACCATCCGTATACGGTACCAGAGGAGTATAGTTCTTTGCCAAAAGGAACCGCTGTCATACATCAGTCGGTTGGCTACACAGACGCAGCACTTCGAAAATTCTTTGCTACTGCAGTTAAGCAACCTTGGTTTGAAAATACCGTGTTTATTATCACTGCAGATCATACCTCAATAAATGAAACACCAGCCTATACCAACTATAGAGGAAAGTATGCTATTCCATTGGTGGTGTATCACCCAAACATAATTCCTGCTATAGATTCGTCTGTTGTAAAACACATCGACCTATTCCCTACGATAAAAAGCTGGGCCGGAGTAGAAAACACGACTGCATTAGGAAAACTGCTCAATGATTCCACCGAGAAGTACAGTTTTCAGTACGACGGTAATGTATACGTATGTACATCAGATTCTTTTTCTTTGGTGTGGAATGGGAGTACTAAGCCGAGTTTGTTTGCCTACAAAACAGACCGTGGACATACCAAAGACATTCAGAAAATATACCCTAAAGTGGCAGAGCAGATGTTACACAACTTAAAAGTATTCAGACAGAAATACAACTATCGCTTGTTGAACAACGATTTTAATTAGGCGTGATGTACATTTGCCCCCAATGGCAAAACCATCCAATCCACAAGGCACCAGGGACTTTGGCCCACAAGTAATGCGAAAACGAGATTTTATTCTCGATACCATTCGTACAGTCTTCAAAAAATATGGATTTGAACCGATAGAAACACCTGCTCTTGAGCTTTTAGATACGCTCGAAGGAAAGTATGGTGAAGAAGGGAATAAGCTGCTCTACAAAATACGAAGTAATCGAGAAATAGTAAACGAAGTGCCCGAAGAGAAGGCACAAGAAGTAAAATCCCTTTTTCCAGATAGGTGGATTCCAGGAAATTCGAAACTAGGGTTACGTTATGACCTTACCATCCCATTTGCCCGTTTTGTGGTACAACACCGCAACGATATTACCTTTCCTTTTCGACGTTCGCAGGTACAGCAAGTTTGGCGAGGGGATAGACCTGCAAAAGGCAGGTTTAGAGAATTTACCCAGTGCGATGCCGACTGTATAGGAAGTACTTCTTTGCTCAATGAAGCAGACTTGATACAGATATACAACGAGGCATTTACCAACCTAGGCTTACCCAATGCTGTACTGAAAGTAAATCATAGGAAGTTTTTAGAAGCATTGGTAGACGAGTTGGACCTCAATTTTCCAGTGGGTAGATTTACCACTACACTGGACAAGTTAGACAAGATAGGTGAAGAAGGTGTAATGAAGGAGCTGGTAAGCTATGGCGTAGATGAGGCCAAATGCAAGCAGCTTTTTGGTATCATTGGCAATGCCGAGTTAACCACGGCCAATTTAGAAACCTTTGCCAAGGCGTTTAATAATAATGCCATCGCTCAGAAAGCGATAGACGACTTGGGAATGTTGCTTTCTTTCCTAGAAGGATATCACTTGAATATACGCGTAGAACTCGACTTGAGTTTGGCTCGTGGACTAGACTACTATACCGGTTGTATTTTTGAAGCGATAGTGCCAGAAAGCGGAATAGGAAGTGTGTCTGGAGGCGGAAGATACGATGACCTTACCGGAGTATTTGGACTTAAAGATGTAAGTGGTGTTGGTATCAGTTTTGGTGTAGACCGTATTTACGAAATACTAGAAGCTCAAAACTTGTGGCCAGACAATCTGAATGGCAATACAAGTATTCTGCTGTGTCACTTTGATGTAGCTACGCAGATGTATGCTACTAAAGTAGCCAGAAGTTTGAGAGACAACGGACTTTCGGCAATTGTGTATCCCGACCAAAAAAGAATAAACAAGCAATTTGATTTTGCCAACAAGATAGGAGTGAAGTTTGTAGTGGTAGTGGGAGAGGACGAAATGAAAACGGGTAAACTGACCGTAAAGAATTTGGAAAAAGGAGAGCAGATAAGCTGCGAAGTGTCAGCGATAGAACAATACATTACGGCGTGAGAAAATTCAATTTTAAAGATCAGATCGTTTTCGAAAACGATCATTACCTCGCTATAAGTAAACCGGCAGGAATAAGTAGTTTGCACGAGCGTTTAGGTCTGGCAAACTCGGTAATAGAGCAGGCCAAAAAATACGATCAAAAATTACAACTCTGTCATAGGATAGACAAAGAAACAAGTGGAGTACTCTTGCTTTCTAAACACGCCAAAGCGTATTCCAACGCTGCGGTAGCCTTCGAAAAACGAAAAGTAACGAAAGTGTATCACGCTATCAGTGACGGAGTACACAGTGTTACAGACCTAGTGATAGACCTACCGCTGATCACCACCCGAAGCGGACGCAGTGCTATAAACAAGCTAAAGGGAAAACCAAGCAAGACGCTCGTCAACAGTATAGAACACTTTGGTCATTTTACGCTCATGGAGTGTAGACCAGAAAGTGGCAGACAACACCAGATTCGTATTCACTTGGCTTCGCAAAATGCATCCATAGCTGCGGATGAAATCTATGGAGGCAAGATGCCTTTCTTATCCCGATTCAAACGAGGTTTTACGCCAAACAAGCGGGAAGAGGAAAAACCAATGATAGAGCGATTTGCTCTACACGCCTACTCGCTCGCGTTGCAGGATATAGATGGAACCGAATTGAAGATTGTAGCAGACTACCCCAAAGACTTTGGCGTTTTTATCAAATTGCTACGCAAGTACGACAAGGCTTCCAGCTTCTAGTCGCTATTGTCCTACTTTTACACCGTGAGAGGTTTTCTTCTATTATTTGTTTCTATAGCCGTGTTAAGCGTTTCGGCTCAGTCTGTCATAGAAGATGTGGTGGCACAGCTCAACAGTGGAAAGTACTGCAAAGTATACCGCAGTTTTGACGCTACTATGAAAGATAACCTGAGTAAAAAACAGGTAAAAGAGGTTTGGGAAAACTTAGTAGGTAGTGCAGGAGCACTCAAGTCTGTAGCAGATATTAAAACAGAAGACCGCGACGGAGGAATAAAACAAACGGGTATACTGAAATTTGAAAAGTTGGCGGTTAAAATGATTTTATCGCAACGTGAAGATAAAAAAATCAATGGTCTGTTTGTTACACAGCTGGGGTACCAGCCACCGAGCTATGCCTTGGGCCTAGGTACAGGCAAAAAAAGAATTAACTTCTTTAGTGATAGCCTCGAATTGCCCGGCGAGCTCATTATTCCCATAAAATGCAACAATTGCCCCGTAGTGGTTTTGGTACATGGTAGTGGACCCAATGATAAGGACGAAACCGTGGGGTCTATCAAAGTATTCTATGATGTGGCCATGGGTTTGGCAAGCAAGGGCATTGCTACCTTTAGGTACGATAAGCGTTTTGCGGTATATCCCGAATTGATAAGCACACAATTTGACTTGTATGACGAAACCATAAATGATGCCATTGCTGCTCTGCAGACCATACAACAGGATACTTCGCTACAGTTTGGCAAGTATGTGATGCTAGGCCATAGTTTGGGTGCGTACAGCATGCCGCTTATAGCCGATGCGTTAGAACGCAACTTGGACGGAGCCATTTTGTTCTCTGCCAATGCTCGTAGGCTGGAAGATCTCATAGACTATCAAATGAAGTACCTTACGGGTTTTGATGATCTCATTACAGACGAAGAAGAACAAATCATCATCGAAAATACAGCGAGGTCAAGAAATATACGCAACGGAGACTATACCGATAGTACTTCGGCAGAAAACCTCTTGGCGTATTGGCCCGGTACGTTTTGGAAGGGTATAGCGTCCTACGACCCTGTTACCACACTTCAGTCCAATAGCGAGACACCATTCTTACTGTTACAAGGAGAGAAAGACTATCAAATCACAATGGAAGATTTTGCGATATGGGAAACGGCCGTAGGCGATATGCCCAATGTGAGCATGCAAAGTTTTCCGGGCCTTACCCATCTATTTACACCTACAGATGCAGATCGCGGTAGCCCGCAAGACTACTTTGCTCCGAGCAATGTAGACGAAGGCGTAATTGAGGCCATCGCTGCATGGGTGAAGGCGTTATAAGATTATCAAGATCAAGATTAAGATCAAGTTTCAGATTTCAAGATCAAAGTCAAATTTTGTTTTGTACTATGGTTGAGTTTTCTATTACGTTCGTGATTTATGAGCATGATTAAGTAAGTCCCTATGGTAAGTTTTGAGTTGAGTTGTAATTCGTGAAAGGTTGTCACGCTGAGTGTCTGCCGCAGGCAGATGTATCAAAGCGTAGACAGCTTTTTCAACTATCAAGCTCAAATTCTTATTTGTGCTATGGATAAACTTACGGTTTGAGTCAACAAAGGTTATGTATGGTATACCAACCCGTTTAGTATGACGCTAATCCCTTTCTTATTGCTGTAAAATAAACCCATCACTTGGGTAGGGGTAGAGTCTGATATAGTGCCGCCCCAAAACGAGTGCCTGTACTTTAATAAAAGACTGTCTCTATTTTTACTTTACTGCGTAGACTCCCACCGCTACTTTTTCTCTTCTTTTACCGTCCAGGTTTTGGCACCGTCTACCTTTTGCTTGAGTAGAGCACTTTCCAGTACTTCGCTCATGTGTTCTACAAAATGGAACTTGAGATCGGATATATAGCTAGGCTTGATGTCATCTACATCTTTTTTATTGGCCTTACACATGATGATCTCCTTGATACCGGCTCGCTTGGCTGCTAGTATTTTCTCCTTTATGCCACCTACTGGTAGTACTTTACCACGTAGGGTTATTTCCCCTGTCATGGCCAGTCTATTTTTTATCTTACGCTGAGTAATTAGGGAAGTGATGGCTGTGAGTATGGTGATACCTGCACTTGGTCCGTCCTTGGGTACTGCTCCTGCCGGAAAGTGTATGTGTAGGTCGTACTGATCAAATATCAATGGATCTATACCGTACTCTTCTGCATTGGCTTTGAGCCAGGTTGTAGCATTTACCGCACTTTCTTTCATCACACTACCCAGTTGCCCGGTGAGTGTCACTTTGCCTTTTCCTCTAGTGAGTGAGCTTTCCACAAATAGAATGTCGCCACCCACACTGGTCCATGCTAAGCCGGTTACTACACCTGCTATATCGTTGGTCTCGTACAGGTCTTTTTCTATTTTATCCTTACCCAGTATTTCTTCTACTTGCTCTGCAGTGATGGTAGGTTTTGGGTTGTTTTCGTATACGATTTCTTTGGCTTGCCATCTGCATATTTTAGCCAGACGCTTGTCCAGTGTTCTTACTCCGCTTTCGCGTGTGTATTGGTCTACAATTTTCTCAATGGTCTTGTCTGCCATTTTTACTTGGCTGGCTTTTAGACCATGCTCTCTCTTCTGCTTTGGTAGTAGGTGTTTTTTAGCAATGCCAATTTTTTCCTCTACGGTATATCCAGATATATCGATAATCTCCATACGGTCACGAAGTGCAGGCTGTGCCGTATCCAGTCTGTTAGC
>CAWVTO010000072.1:0-9109 GCA_963932895.1 uncultured bacterium | reverse complement strand
AAGATCCTTGCGGTACAAGGTTATTAAGAATCTATTTGGGTTCGGAGGTTTATATGCCCAATCCTTCTGTTAGTTTTAACAATACGGTTCCTTGTCCTCCTGTGTCTGGGCAATGGAGAGATCCTTCTAGTTCTCCCAGTGCTTGGTCAAATACAGCCAATTATTTTAAAATGGTTAGGATTGAGGTGGTACCAAGAACTGGTGGTTGTACTAATGTTGGTCGTTATTGGAATATCCAAATTGTTAGACAAAACTCTATTGGGAACTGTTATGTAGATGTACCTGTTTACAAAAAATATACTAATGACATAATTATAAACGGACTCTCTGATTGCTACTTGCCGGGCTTGCCAGTTTTACCTAGTCCGATGACAGGTAGTCGGATATATAGGGCTCATTATGTGCCAACTAGGTCTTGGGAAATTTGGGGAGGTTCTGGCGGTGCTTCTGTTCTGAAGGTAAGAATGAGGGTGCAACCTTTTTCTTTTTCGTCATTAAATCGTCTAACTAGATGTTAGATGCTGTTAGTTCATAATTAAATATTCAACAAAATAAAAAAAAGCAAATGAAAAATTCAATTTTAATGATAGCAATACTATTGCTCAGTTTGTCATGTAAGGATGTAGAAAAGACTGTTGACTCGTCGAAAAATTTAAAGGGTGATATTGAGACGGCAGATAACTATAATCAATTTAGGGATATGTATGCTGATGCATCTATCTTGCTAGTTCGGTCAAGTGATTTTAATTCAAGTACATCTCTGGTTGAAAGGTTTTCGGTAGGGTTTATTAATGAAGAAATGATTGTTCCAAGTGCAATTTACCTAAACGGAAATATTTTGAATAAATCTAATGACTATACCATCCATCAATTTTATGATGAAGGTCTTTCGGATGATGTTTATGGGACAGAACTGAGCATAGCATTTGAGACGAAAGTAGTACCAGATGATGCTGAAGGGACAGAAATAAGCGTAGGATTTAATACAGACGTATTGTCAGACGATTTTTATAATCCAGCACCATTAAATGTAGATTGTAATATCACAGAAAATTTTACAATCGGAAGTGGTATGACTTTCAATTGGAATAAAGATTTGGGATCAAAAGGAGTTGTTTTCAAAATTAGAGCTGATAAAGGAGCCAATCCTGATATCATATCTTCAATTGAAAAGGAGATAATTTTAGAAGACAACGGAAGTTTTACAATTCCAGCAGAATGGTTAGTTGATTTTCCTGACGGGGCAATAGTATCAGCATCTTTATCGAGAGGTTCATATAAAATGATGAACACCTCAAAGAATCTATCTGTCGGTATTATTGCATTTAGTTCGTGTGAAGGGATGTTCATCAAAATGTAGCGTTTTGTTTTAAGGAGTTATTGCAAATGAAGTCCCAACTAACAGTTGGGACTTCATTTGTTATTATAGGGCGTGATACAGTCAACATAAAAAAAGCGAGTTGCACCTGCAACTCGCTTTTTTTATAAAATATATCCTAAGACTAGTAGGTGTTTATTTTGATACGTTTCGTCAATTCGTCTACATCAGACTTGAATTTTTTGTCGGTATCTATGAGGTCGTTTACCGTTTGGCAAGCGTGTATTACCGTAGAGTGATCTCTGCCGCCAAAATACATTCCTATGTTTTTAAGACTTGCTTGTGTAAGCTGCTTAGCAAAGAACATAGAGATTTGACGAGCCTGTACTATCTCACGCTTACGTGTTTTAGACTTCATCAGGTCTACACTTACACCGAAGTAGTCAGAAACTAGTTTCTGAATGAACTCAATGGATATCTCGCGAGATGAGTTCTTTACAAAGTTCTTCATCATTTTCTTGGTCATATCGAGGTCTATCTCTTTTCTATTAAGAGAAGCCTGAGCTATAAGAGAGATAAGAGCACCCTCAAGTTCTCTGATATTGCTATCCACTTTATTGGCTACGTATTCTATTACTTCTGGAGCAAATTTGATTCCATCTTGGTACATCTTTTGTTCCAAAATTGAAACACGCGTATCAAAATCAGGATTTTGTAAATCTGCAGAAAGACCCCATTTGAATCTAGAAAGCAATCGTTCGTCTACATCTTTAAGATCTTTTGGTGCTCTGTCAGATGTTAGAATTAATTGCTTGCCGTTTTGGTGGAGGTAGTTGAATATCTGGAAGAATATTTCTTGTGTCTTTTCTTTCTTGGCAAAAAACTGTACATCATCTACTATAAGTACATCTATCATTTGGTAGAAGTGTAGAAAATCATTGTAGTTACCGTTCTTAGCACTGTCTACGTATTGGTTTATGAATCGTTCAGACGATACATACAATACAGACTTGGTGCTAGAAATTTCTTTTATACGGTTGCCAATAGCGTGCACTAGGTGTGTTTTACCAAGACCAACTCCGCCAAATATCATCAACGGGTTGAAAGCAGTGCCACCTGGCTTGTTTGCAACGGCATACCCAGCTGAGCGAGCTAGTCTGTTACATTCTCCTTCTATAAAGTTGTCAAAGGTGTAGTTTGAGTTTAGTTGCGAATCAACGTTGAGCTTTTTTAGCCCTGGTATGATAAATGGGTTATGAATATTGTTGGATAGGTTTATTGGCATACCCATCTCATTCTTATTGTTGTGTGTAACATTACGTGTAGGCATACTTACTGTATATGGTCTACTGTTTGCTCCTCCACTATTTTCAACGATGACGTTGTACTCCAGTTTAGATCCTGCACCAAGTTCTTTCTCCAGTGTCTTCTTTAAAAGAGCAACATAGTGTTCTTCTAGCCATTCATAAAAAAATTGACTAGGTACTTGAATGGTCAAAACTTTGTCTTCAAGCTTTAGCGATTTGATTGGCGTAAACCACGTCTTAAAACTTTGCTTATTAACATTATCTTTTATTGTCTGAATACAATTTTTCCACACCGCTTCGTGTTGTTCGCTCATTTAGGTTTTTGGTTATTAAGATGTTTTAGTAATGTAATAAATGTCAGTTCCCCTGTGGTTGCTAACATGCTCGCAAGTTGGGGTAAAAAAAGTTTCTAAAAAAATCTTTTTAGTATTGACTTTATGAAATATTTAACATGGTAGAACCGTGTAAGGTGGCGGTTTTTGGGTTATTCGTCTCATAATCAACTCGTCCCAAGTTTATGCCTGCCCAGCCTGTCTGATTAATAAATATTTCTTTACCGTTTTGGTTCAATATGGGTTGTGGAGAACTCAAAAATGTATGGGTATGTCCACCTAGTATTAGGTCTATATTAGTGGACATTTTTGCTAATACGGTGTCACTCACCTTATTAGATTTGTAGTTAAATCCAAGGTGAGACAAACAGATGATTAGATTGCATCCTTTGTTTCGTAATTCAGATGCTATTTCATTCGCTGCTGTAATAGGATCATTATACCCTATATCCCCAAAAAGTTTTTTAGGAACAAGACCGTCCAATTCTATTCCTACCCCAAATACTCCAATCTTAAATTTTCCTTTTTGTACAATGGAGTACGGTTCTATTTCTCCATGGAGCTCGGTGTTTTTAAAATCATAGTTTGCATTCAGGAACGAAAAGTTAGCATGCGGTAATTGTTTGACTAATCCATCTATTCCGCCGTCGAAATCATGGTTACCAAGCGTGGCATAGTCGTAGCCCATTTCGCTCATTAGCTTAAACTCTAACTCGCCACCATAATAGTTGAAGTACGGTGTACCTTGAAAAATATCTCCGCTATCAAGTAGCAGTACATTCTTATATTCCTTGCGTATCTGTTTTATTAGGGTAGCTCTACGTGCTGCACCACCTTGTGCTGGATATCGCTTGTGATTTGGAGCAAAAGGCTCAATGTGGCTATGCCAATCATTGGTATGTAATATGACGAGTCTATCCCTGTCTTGACCAAAGGAGTGCAAAGGGGCCAGTGCAGTACCCGCAGCCAATAGACTTGCTTGTTTTATAAAGTCTTTGCGATTCAATTTTTAGAAGGTTTATAGATGAGTGGAAGTGGATTATTTGCTTTTATGTATGCGATAAGACCATCTCTTATTTTTATACCGGTATCTATCCGTCCTAAGGCTTCGGTAAGGATGGTGTAGTTGTCGCCTCCATTTGCCATGTAATCGTTTGTGACAAGCCTAAAAGACGTTCTATTCATACTATTATAGGCGATTTGATCTTTCCATAGGTGATTGACAAATGGTTCGCCTCCTTTTTTAGCCAGAACTTCAAAAAGTGTATCCATTTGCGTTTTGGATAGCGTGAGAATTGTTATTTCATTTTCGAATGGCATTATCTGAAACACCTCTCCAATAGTAATGTCACCAGAGTCTAAGGTGCTACGTATGCCACCATAGTTGAGCAGACAAAAGTCTACTCTCTCACCTGTAGCTTTAGCCGCTTGAAAAGTGGCTTCTGCCATAAATGAGCCAAGAATACTACTTGGCCTTTCCTTTTCTAAAAAAGCAGGACAAAAACCGATGACTTCATCCATAGCCTTACTCATACCTTTTTTGTAAGGCTCTATTATGTTGCTTACTGTTTCGTCGTCTGTCAGGGAAGTAGATATGTTTATATTGCTTGTAGGTTGAACATAGCTTTGCTTGGCTACTTTACAGCTTGTTATGCAGAGTAGTAGTATGAGCGATTTATAATGCAATTTCAATTTCTTTTTTAAGTAATTCTATGGCTTTTTGCGTGCCTTGTGGGTTGTGAGCCATGGTGCGAGTTAGTATTTTCTTGCCCAAATCTGGTCCCGAGTCTGATGTACCACAGGTTGTATAGCAATCTTCTACAGTGTCGATTATCTGATCTTTTACTGCTCTTATCATTTGCCACGTATCATTACCTACATAGATCTGTTGGCTAATGTTGTGGTTGTACTCACTTAGTATGGTTTGCACCAGTTCGTGTCGCAGTTGAGTGGCACTCTGTCCCGACTTGGATAGGCGTACTACAAGATTATCTGGGCTTATTCTATCTAAAAAAAGTGTAAGACGTTCGTAGGCTTGAAGTTTTACAGGAGTCAGTTCGCGTACGTGTTCTTTTTTGAGCTCAAGTAGGCGTATTTTGTGTTGTTCGCTTACCAGTTTATTAATAAGGTAGTACGTTGTACCAAAAACGATACCTGCGGGTATCAAAAAGTTAAGAGCATTTACTATCACTCCCCATCCATCTATTTCTGCTAGTATCATGTATACGTAAACGAATTTACGGATTCTAGTATTTCATGGCTACTATTTTTTTGTAAAAATCGAAAATCAATTGGTTTTAATAGATGATATGCCATCAGGAGCTTTTTCACACTTACTTTGTGGTTTATGACTGTATTTCAAAATATAAAAGAAGCATTTACCTCTATACGTGGCAATATCACACGTACAGTTATTACCTGTATGATCATTTCGATAGGTATCATGGCTTTGGTTGGCATACTGACTGCTATTGACGGAATAGAGTCGTCATTGGTTAAAAACTTTAGTTTTATGGGAGCGAACTCATTCAATATTCAAAATAGGAACTCTGGATTTAGTTTGAATAGAAAAAGAAAACGTGTCTACTACGAAAACATCTCGTACAAGCAGGCTCAAGAATTTAAGCAACGCTTTGAGTACTCTGCTGATGTATCTATCAATAGTAACAACTCTTGGAACGCCATAGCTAAAAGAGGAGGACAGAAGACCAATCCGAATACCAATATCATAGGCGGCGATGAAGCCTACATTACTGTAGCTGGTTATGATCTAGCAGAAGGCAGAAATATTACCGCAGCAGATGTAGAACGCAACACCAATATAGCGGTAATAGGGCAAGAAATAAAACAAACACTATTTGGAGCAGAAGATTGCCTCAATAAGTTTATTAAGATAGGAGGAGTGAAGCTACGTGTAGTAGGTCTTGCTGCTCCCAAAGGTGGGGCGTTCGATTTTGGAGGAGATAGGATAGTGCTGGTTCCCGTATCGCTAGCTAGAGCTAAGTTTCCTAGGAATAATCAGAGTTATAACCTAGGAGTGAGTGTAAGTGATGTTACCAAAATGGAATCTGCAGCAGGATACTCTGAGAATTTATTTCGGCAGGTACGTAGACTCAAAATAAAGGAAGGCACCAATTTTAGTATAATCAAGTCAGACAGCATTTCTGCGGCTCTTATGGAGAATCTTAAGCTCATATTGCTTGGAGCCGTATTTATAGCAGCTATTACACTGGTAGGGGCCGCTATTGCTCTTATGAATATCATGCTTGTTTCAGTAACTGAGCGTACCAAAGAAATTGGGACACGTAAAGCAATGGGTGCAAAAAATTCTACTGTGCTTAATCAGTTTGTTATAGAAGCTATCACCATTTGCCAAATAGGTGGTTTTGGAGGAGTGGTATTGGGACTTATTATAGGTAATGTTACCAGTAGTTATATCGGAGGCAGTTTTATTGTACCTTGGGATTGGATGCTACTGGCAGTAGTAGTATGTACAGTTGTTGGTTTAGGTGCAGGTATTTGGCCAGCGTATAAAGCGTCTAAGATAAACCCAATAGAGGCATTAAGACACGAGGGATAATCCCACTTTGCGTATAGGTATTACTGCAATCAGTTCAGGAGTATAGCTCTGTTTTTTCGGCTACTTGAGATTGTAACAAAAAAAATCCCGATGCTATTAGCATCGGGATTTTAGTATGAAGAATAAATAGTTATTTACTCTTGAGTAACTTCTACTTCTATTTCAACAGTCACTTCTTTGTGCAAGCCAATAGATGCCTTGTACTCTCCAATGTTTTTCATGTCTGGAGCAGTGATTTTTCTCTTGTCGATGTCGAAACCTCTATCGGCAAGGCTTTGAGCCAGTTGGATAGTAGTAACAGAACCAAATATTTTACCGTTGCTACCCGCTTTGGTAGGTACAGTAAGTTTTAGTCCTTGCAATTTATCTGCAGTAGCTTGTGCGTCTGCTTTAATTTTCTCTTGCTTGTGAGCAGCTTGTCGTACGTTCTCTTGAGCCATTTTCACAGCAGAAGGAGTAGCGATAGCGGCTAAGCCTTGAGGTATAAGGTAATTTCTACCGAATCCGTTTTTTACTTCAACGATATCATTTTTCTCACCAAACCCTTTTACGAAATCTTTTAATATTACTTTCATGTAGTTATAAAATTTATTGGGTTAGATTTACTTCATTTGGTCTGCTACGTAAGGAAGTAGAGCAATATGTCTACATCTCTTCACGGCAACAGCCACTTTTCGTTGAAACTTTAATGAAGTACCTGTAATTCTTCTTGGAAGAAGTTTACCTTGTTCATTAATAAATGCCATTAAGAAATCTGGGTTCTTGTAATCAATGTACTTGATACCACTTTTCTTAAACCTACAATACTTCTTAGGACGTATAATAGGAGTTCTAGTATATCTTTTTCTTTTAGCCATCTCTTATACCTCCTCGTTAGATGTTGTTGGTTCTGCCTTAGCTACAGGAGCTGGTTTAGGTGCAGATTTAGCTGCTTCAGGAGCGGCTGTTTCTTTTACCTTTGGCTTGTTGAATTCTCCGTTTCTTCTTCTCTCGTTGTACTTCGCAGCATGCTTGTCAAGTTTGATACATAAGTATCTAAGAACTTGTTCATCTCGTCGGTAAGCTAATTCTAGCTTATCTACGATTTCAGCATCTGGCTCAGCAGCAAATTCGAAAATTTGATAGAAACCTGTTGTTTTTTTCTGAATTGGGTACGCCATTTTAGTTAGGCCCCAGTTCTCTTTGTGGATGAGCTCTCCACCGTTTTCTGTGATCAGCTTCTCGAATGATAATACAGCTTCCTGCATCATTTTTTCGCTAAGCACGGGTGTAAGTACAACCACAGACTCGTAATTAGTTTTTGCCATTGTTTTAATGTTCTAAAAATTTAGGGCTGCAAAAGTAAAATTATTTTCTAATAAAAGTAGTTGAATGATCACTTTTAGATAGAATTAGTACCAAATTGAAGCGGAAAGGAGTTCTCGTTCTTCAAATTAATGCAATTTTATGGTTTTACTTTTTCAACACTACTTGTTTATCACGCTTAGAGATATGTAATTTGCACTGCAATGGGAAGTTACGTAGTAAGTGCACGAAAATATAGACCTGAGACCTTTGATACGGTCGTGGGACAAGAGCATATTACAGAAACGCTGCTCAATGAGATAAGTACAGATAGACTTGCCCAGGCATTTTTGTTCTGTGGTCCTAGAGGGGTAGGTAAAACTACCTGTGCTCGTATCCTGGCCAAAGAAATCAATAAAAACACAGTTCCAGAGGGGTACGATTTTTCGTTCAATATATTTGAATTAGATGCTGCATCTAACAACTCCGTAGATGATATACGAGCTCTGAATGAGCAAGTACGCATACCGCCACAAACGGGAAATTACAAAGTATATATCATAGATGAGGTTCATATGTTGTCTCAGTCTGCATTCAATGCATTTCTGAAGACGCTGGAAGAACCTCCGGCGTATGCCATCTTCATATTGGCCACTACAGAGAAGCATAAAATACTACCAACAATCCTTTCGCGTTGTCAAGTTTTTAACTTTGATAGAATACAGATACCTGAAATTATTGAGTATCTGAAAGGAATAGCTAAAGACCAAACAATAGAAGCAGAAGAAGAGGCCCTGCACGTTATTGCTCAGAAAGCAGACGGTGCTATGCGAGATGCTCTTTCTATTTTTGATCAAATGGCAAGTTTTGGAACAGCGGGTAAAATCACGTACAAAGAGGTCATAGAGAATCTGAATATTCTAGATTATGACTACTACTTTAGAGTGATAGATCATTTTTCGGAAGGTGATATTAGCAGTGTTCTTGTACTCTTTGACGAGATACAACGCAATGGTTTTGATGGACAATTATTTGTCAATGGGTTAGCAAATCATTTTAGAGATCTGTTGGTCTCTCAGAATGCGAGCAGCCAACAACTCATAGAAAAGTCTAAAGAAATAGCAGGCAAGTATCACAAACAAGGTCAAGATGTGTCGGCGAGTTTCATTATCAATGCTATCAATATATTAGGTGAGGCAGATATACACTACAAGGCGAGTCGAAATCAACGGCTGCACGTGGAGTTGTGTCTTATTAAGCTAGCGTCTCTGCAACATGCCATAGACGT
>CAWVTO010000071.1:0-9188 GCA_963932895.1 uncultured bacterium | reverse complement strand
TCACCCAATGCTTCACGCACCATTCCTTTTCCATTTATCGTTTGCTTTATACCCAAACCGTGTGCCACCTCATGAAACATGGTATTGCTAAAGAACGCATTGAAGGTGATGTGCTTGCGTTGATCCTTCGCAATTAATATGTCAGAGATAGGGAGTAAGATGTTATCAAACTTGGCTTTCATTGCGTTCTTGAGTTGGCTACGGCGTGTGCCATATTCCAATTGTAATCGCTCATCATTCGGCAGGTTTACAGCTATAGTCTTGCCTCCAGAATTGCAATCTCCTGCGTAGTAGATGACATCATATGCATTAAGCTGGGCTCCATCAGTATTAGGTCTTTCGGCTTTATACTCCGCTGTTACTGGTAGATTTGCTTGCAGTTCTGGCAAGTAACTGGCGTATTTTTCTAGTTTTTTACTCCAGCTTTTATCCTTTACAAGTATATATGCTTCGTAGGCTGTGCGGTAGTTGTACAGCTTATCTTCATAGTTTTCGGTAGGACCTATGATGATATCAAGGGTGTTGTTTCTCATATTGATCCAAGCTACATCGCTCGTAGTATATTCATTGCTAAGTAGTGCTTTAGCTCGCAGCTCCAGGTAGTTTTTTAACTCTGTGTCTTCGCATATTTCTGCTGCTTGCATCAGGTGACCGCTTGCTTTTTCCAGTTGAGGTCTAAAAAACTCATTGTACGGTATGGTATATAGTTTTCCTACCTCATCTCTACGTACCATGCTGTATTGCCCTTTTTCATCTGCCATACCCAGTTCTTCAAATTCTGCTTTGGTCATGTCTGCGGGGTATATATTAGATCCTGCTGGTTTTGCTTCTATATTATCTAGAAAGGGAGCATCATTGTCTAATCTGTCCCAAGGACCGTAGTTTATACTTGCAAAGTCCCGCAATTGCGGATTGGCAATTGAGCTCAGTAATTGTTCTTTATCTCCATAGGCTTGTATCCAAAAGAGCTCATTCATTACATCTGCAGCTGCAAATAGGTGAGGGAGCATTTGTTTCTCACTAGCGGTAAGTTGCGATAGATCTGTGGTCAGTTTTACGGGTATATAGGTGCTCAGTCCTTCAGTGTATTCGGCAGTAGACTCTTCTGAAGGACCTTGGCTGCAGGCTCCTACCAAAAGAATTGCTACACATAGCGTTGATGTTAATTTGATCATAATAATGCGATAATACTAAAATATTGAGAAAGGTGGGCTCACTGAGCGGTATGTTGTTCTACTTTTGTTACGGAATAGATACATCACATGTTAGGATTAGGAAAATTTAAGGAGACAAGAGAGAAAGCTGAAGCACTAAAAGTGAAATTGGCTGCAATGGATTTTGAGGGAAAATCTGCTAACGAAAAAGTGAGCATTATGTGTGCTGGGGACAAACGCTTTCATTCACTCACAATAGATGACAGCATTTTTAAAATACGCTCGCGAGAAGAGGTGCAAGAAATGATACTCGAGGCTATAGACAGTGCTCAATGGAAAGCAGATGCCACGATAAAAAAGGAGATGTCTGCTATAATGCCAAACATACCGGGTATGGGTCTATAGTTTACAGCTTCAACTCCTGTATAGGTTCCCAAAAGTGTGCTTTAAAATTGACAACCTGATCATTTTTAATAATAACCCCTTCATTTTCGAGCAATTGTTGCATTAGACTGGGTGGGTTAAAGTGGCCTTTTCCTGTGAGTAAACCATTGCGATTTACCACTCTATGTGCGGGAACAGGCGGCTGCAAGCTGTGAGCATTATTCATAGCCCAACCTACCATTCTAGCGGACTTTGCAGCACCCAAGTAAGTGCCAATAGCACCATAGGAAGTCACCCTACCTTTAGGCACGAGACGCACTACCGCGTAGACATCCTGAAAAAAATCGGAATTTTTAGGCATTGTTTTTGTTTAAAAAATCAAAAGACAGACAACATCTTACAATAGAGTTGCGTCTTACTACTATTATATTTGTACAAACTTATACCAAAAATAATGACAAGAAATATCTCGGCACTAATTGGCCTTTTACTCTGCGTAGTGTCCTACGCTCAATACGATATCGCTGTAAAAGTAAACGGGTTGTCCTGCGATGACGAGCTACTACTAGCCAATCATTTTGGTGACAAACAATACCTCAAGGATACAGCTGAATGCTCAAACGGAGTGTTTCATTTCACAGGAGAAGAGAAACTAGAATCGGGTGTTTACCTCATTGTACTCCCCAAAAAAAATTACTTTGAAGTGCTGGTATCAGAGAATGAAAATCAAATGGAGTATTCATTTGTAGCCGACACATCATTGAAACCGGAAAAAATGAAAGTGAGCGGCTCGAAAGAGAATCAGCTGTTTTTAGAATTCAACCTTTTTGCGGTAGAGCAAAGTATGGCAGCGAGTGCAATTCGCAAGAAAATGGATGCAGAAGAGGATGAGAAGAAGAAAGAGTCGCTAAAGGATGAATTGATCGTCATAGGAGAAAGTGTAGCAGCAAAGCGTCGAGAAATCCATGCCAATAACCCAGGACTTTTTATAGCTAAACTGTATCATGCGATGTCATCTACAGAGCTGCCAGAAGATCCAAAAGACATGGACGAAGAAGAGCTTAGAAAATGGCAATATCTGTGGCTTAGACAACACTACTGGGATAAGTTGGATATGAGTGAAGATGGATTGGTACGCTCACCAGTCTTTCACAATATGCTAAAGAGTTACTTTAAGCTGTACATGCCTCCGCTAGCAGATACCGCTATTATGATGGGAGATGATCTTATCAATAGAATAGAGGCTTCAGGTAGCCAGGAGCAATATAAATACACTATACATTTCTTGCTGGGTTATTTCGAAGATGCAAAATACATGTGTTTTGATAAGGCGGTTTGGCATATGGCCAAAAACTACTATTGTGCGGGGAAAGCATTTTGGGCAGATTCTGCATACGTAGAAAAGATGTGTGAGGAAAGCAGTAAAATGGAGCCTACACTTTGTGATCAGCAGGCCCCGGAGCTTTCAATGCCAGATTCTAATTTTAAACAACGAATTAGTATGTTGCAAATAGATAAACCTGTTACGGTGCTTGTTTTTTGGGATATCAATTGTGGTCATTGTAAGAAAGAAATGCCGATTATCAGTAAAATGTATGATAGCATGACCAATAAAAATGTGGAGATATATGCCGTGTACACACAGGGTGATTGGGAAGGTTGGAAAAAAAGAATAGCCAAGGACCAGTTTAAGTTTATCAATGTAGCAAATGCTTTTGGTGAAGATAAATTCCGCGTGAAGTACAATATTAGAACAACACCTCAAATATTTATATTGGATGAGAATAAGAATATTCGTTTCAAAAAAATAGGAGCAAAAGACATAGCGGGGACGGTTCAATACCTTTTGGAAGAACAAGGAATAGTGCCGAAGAAAAATAAAAAAGATGGAGTAGAGGAAGATAATGATGAGAAAAAAGACAAGGGCTAATTACTCTGCCAACGCTTCTTTAATGTCGTGATAAAGTGGCTTGAGCAGTATAGATAGTCCAAGATTATAGTAAGGCGAGCTTAGTCTTCGCACTTCTTTTTTTCCGATATTGAGTCGGTAGCCTAGTCCCGCACGTATGCCTGCCCAAGGCAGTAGTTCGCAGTACGCATTCATACCCATTTCTAGGGGAATCACCCTATAGTTATTAGTGCGTATAGGAGTTTGTCTGTCAATCTTGGTATAGTCGTAAGAAACATTGCCTATACCCACTTGCAGTGGTACGCTTAGACTTATTCGGTTCCATTCAAAAAAATCATAATCTATTCCAAAGCTAAAATTAGACGTACTTGTGAACCTATAGGCTGTATCTGTGATTAGGCCTTGTCTGTCTGTCAGTAGAGTTTCATCTGCTTGTCCAAAACCATATAAGCCGGCATAGAGTTTTACTTGTTCATTAAAATCGAAACCGCCGACGATTCCAAATAACTTGGTTTTCTCTGATAAAATAAAAGTGTTTCGATTGTGAAAACCAATATACGCTCTGCGTTCTCCTTTTAGAGCGTGAGCAATGGTATCCATAAAAGCAATTTGTGCGTTAGACTTAGCGTATGCCAAACCGAAAACGACTATGAGGATATATTTTTTCAAGGAGTATTAATGTTGTAAGAAAAGTTCGCGAGCATTCGCACTAAATAGCTTGACAGCAATAGCCAATAGAATAATACCAAAGACCTTATTCAAGATTTTTGCACCTACGGGACCTAAAATTTTCTTGATGCGGTCTACGCTTCTTAAAACGACATAGATAACCAGCATATTGAGTATTATGGCAATGATGATGTTGAGTGTTTGATACTCAGCACGTATGGAAAGTATAGTAGTGAGTGAGCCTGCACCTGCCAGTAACGGGAAAGCGAGTGGCACTACTGAAGCCGTTGCGGTATCTGCGTCATCATCTCTAAAAATTTGTACGCCGAGCAGCATTTCAAAAGCAATAAAGGCCATTAGAATGCTTCCCGCTACTGCAAATGATTTGATGTCTACTCCCACAACCTGTAGCATAGACTCCCCCAAGAATAGAAAGGAAATCATGATAATGGCAGTAACAAACGTAGCAAGAGCAGGTTGTATGACTGTTTTTTCTTTGATGGCAATAATGAGTGGTATAGCACCCAAAACATCAATCACAGCAAAGAGCACTAAGAAGGCGGAGAAAATTTCGTTTATATTCACGGTTCGTGGCAGTTAAATAATTTGCCACAAAGGTTTACATAAAAAATGAAAGGATATCCACTATCCTACAGGTTTAAAACCTTCGAAAGCCTGTTTACAGTTATTGCAATAGTGTAGGCTTCTGCATAATGTAGGTCCAAAGGGACTTTTCATCTTGGTATTGTCGCTATCGCAGTATGGACAAGGGGTGGCTTCTAGTAGCTCCATAGTGATATTGGAGCAATTTCGCTTTGGCGGTGCTAGACCATGCTTTTTTATGGCTTCGTGACCTTCAGGAGATATTAAGTCTGTGGTCCAGGTAGTAGCAAAACTGGTCTCTACTGTAATAGTACCAAGTTGCTCTATGCTGCCTAGGTGCTCTATTACCATTTCTTCCATAAGCCGAAGAGCAGGGCATCCAGCAAACGTAGGAGTAAGCGTGACGTGAATATTGTGGTTTTCCAAGATATCTATTCCTGTAACGATGCCGAGGTCTACAATGGATATTGTAGGTATCTCAGGATCGGGTACTTTCTTTAGTTCTTCTCGTATGTATTCTTTGGTTATCACGTGGTTTTTTTTGCTCTAATGTGTTTCTTTTACTTAAACGTCTTAACGCCAATTAGTGTTCTAATGAGCAAGGTTACTCATTACCAATCTGCAGAAGGATCTATGGTATATACCTCTGTCATTTCGCTGAGTAGTGGTTGAAGGTGCTCGGTGTGTGTGCCTGTTCTGCCACCGTATATAGGGGCCCAGTCTGCTTTGGCAGGTATCGTGAGTTCGCTATTTTCTAACAAGGGAGTTATCACTGCGAGCCATTGCTCTTGCAGAGCTTTTTCACCAATAAAAATATTTTCCTTTATTAAAACATCTTCTGCAGGTCCGGGTTCGAACATCCCAAGAGCATAGTTCCACGCATAATTAAGGGATTCTTGCATTTTGCTATTGCTTTCTTCGTTCCCTTTGCCGAGTTGGTGTACCCACGTATTGGCATGCATTGTATGGTACTTTATCTCACCAAAGAATTTTTTAGCTACTTGTGCCAAAGGCTGGTAAGCTGATGTCTTTAAAGCTTCAAAACGCAGGTATTCTGCAAAATCGAATAGGAAGTGTCTTATTAAGCTGAAGTCATATCCACCAATAGGCAACTCCGCTAACTGTGAACAGTGAAACTGTGGAGCATTACGGGTAAATGCTACGGTATCTGCATCTGCCTCACCCAATTGATTCAGTAGGTTATATATGTGCTCGCTTTGTCCAAGTTTGTCCTGAGCCATACTAGAGAAGGCAATATCTTCCTCCAGTATAGGTCCTAATCCTGTCCATTCACTATTTCTGTGGCCTATTATGAGTTGGTCGTCTGCTATCTTATAGAGTAGTTCCTTTAATGCCGCTATGCTATCCATGTATATTCGTTATTGATTTTATTAATTGATTTGTGACGTATCAAAGTCATCACGTTATATTTCGTCTGTAGACTTCTTTTCTCTTTCTTTCCAAGCTTGTATCCTATCCATTACTTTGTAAGATGCTGGATTACGGTACAATTTTTCTGGTGTGGTGCTAAAAATATCATCGTCCTCGTATTCTGTAGAACTGATGGAACTACTTGGAGCAACCCAGATATTAGCTGTTTTTTCTCTACGAGCATACTGTTCCTTAGCATATAAAAGAGCCATATCGGGATTAGGAGCATGGACTATACCCACATGCTTGTGATGTGTTCCTCGCTTACTTTGATGAAAAACTTCAAACGTTTGGAAATGAATGAGACCATCTACGTCATTGTGATTTCCTCCGGTGAGATTGGCCCGAGAGATACGTGGGTCCAATGATTCTATCTCGTTATTATTTTCTTCTGCCATTATTGGTTGTTGTTACTGGTGGGCTATATCGTCTAATAGGAAGTGTGTTTTTGTATTTTTATGGTCTGAACCTCGTTTTGCTTAGTTTGCAAGGTGACAAAGTATAAGCCATCTACTAAGTGAGCAAGATCTATTGTGTTATTAGCTACTGCCAAGTCTGTTAGCTGGCCCAATGCATTGATTGCCTGAGCAGTGTGTACGATTGAGTTTGTCTCAATATGTACTTTTCCACTGGTAGGATTGGGATAATAGGAGTGTGAAAAGGCTTTTTCTTGAACCGTGAGCCTAAGTGGTTCAGGTTCCATCACGAGCTCTAAATTGTCAATAAAAAGACGCGTATTAATTCCGTATTCTGCTCCATCATCATTGGCAGAATAAATAATTAATGCTGCACTGTCTGGATCTACAGTAGCATTGTAGCTAAGTGGAAGACTAAAAAAAGTCCATTCTGTTTTTTCTTCGTCTAGGTATAGATTATTGTTGGATCGTGTTCCTTGGCCTGTAGCGTATGTTCTGAAATTAATCCGTGCCGTATCGGGTCCGTCTGGCAAATATTTGTAATAGCCTTGTAGGTATTTGAATGTATCTACAAATGGTATGTGTGGGGTGTAGTAGTCGTTATTTTCCTCACCTATGAATGCGTAACCTCTTCGCACATTTGTGCCACTCATGTAGTTCTGAATTTGGAGTGAACTAGTGCCCAGGTTGGTGTTTTCAGGATCTGCAATTACACATGAGGTGGTGCTGAGAAAGCTCGTGTAGGTATCGTATACTAGCAGGTCTACAGAACGCCATTCGCTCGGAAAGTCTACTCCTGTATTGTACCATTCTTCGAATCCTGAGTTGTGAAATTCTCCAGCACGCTCACCTATATTTTCAAAATGGATATCATCAAAGATGACGTAACCGTCTCCATCCACTTTATTTTCTACATAGGAGTAGAGGTAAAACCACGCTGAGTCAAATTGTCGAGAACCAGAGGTGCTCCATTCTATAGGGATACTAAATTTTACATATTCACCATTACTGGTTCCTACAAAGCGGAAATCTACTTTACCGCGGTAGGTGCCTTTTTCTCGTAGTACAGTGTAAAGTCTGGCGGTGTCGCCAATGGCAAGATCGTATTTGCACCAAAAGGCAATGCTAAGTGCATCTGCACTTGCCGCAAGGCCATTTATGTCTTGCTTGTTGTTGTAGTCGATAGTTCGTACATACCCCCTTCCACCATTGGCTCCTTCTACATACTTATTTACGAGTTTTATTGCATAACTGCCTTCTTTTGCATCCGTAGTACGTTCCACGTTTGCTGTAGGAGAAAACCATCCGTCCAGTTTGAAATGATCGCGTTTTTCCCATTGCTCAAAATTGCCATTTGGTATGTTTTGGGCCGCAGTAAGTAAAGATGCGGTAACAAAGGCTAGTGTAAATAATTGTTTTGAGTGCATATATTGAAGTAGTTGTTCTATCAAAGTACCGAAAAATAGATGGGATAGCAATACATAGTGGCAATAAATTACCCAATAACGCCTTAGTTACTGGGTAATTTACTGATTTTTATATGTTTTTATTACGCAAATGGTCTTACGTATTCTGCATCTTCATTGCGAATAGCTCTAGCTACCCATCTGCCGTTTTCTTCTGCCATACGTCGCACTGCAAGGCGTTCTGCATTGCAAGGTCCATCACCGTTTATTACGCGTTTGAATTCTTCCCAGTCTGGCTCGGTATAGTCCCATTGACCTGTTTCTTCATTTTTCTTGAGCAGCGGATCTGGAAGTGTCAATCCGAGGTCCCAAATCTTGGGAACATACATATCCATAAACTGCTGACGCATAGAGTCGTTAGTAGCCATCTTTACTTTCCAACCCATGAGTGTTTCGGAGTGTACAGATGCTTTATCACTTGGCCCAAAGAAGTGCATTAGTGGCGGCCACCATCGTGTCATTGCTGCCTGTACCATGGCACGTTGTTTCTTAGTGCCTGTAGCTAAGTGTACTACGTTGTCATGTCCGTATTTTAGGTGAAAAGACTCTTCGTAGCAGATACGTTCCAAAGCTCTGCAATAGGGCCCGTACGATCCTTTACTATTGGCAAGTTGGTTCACAATAGCCCCGGCATCTACTAGCCAAGCGATCACTGCACTATCTGCCCACGTAAGTGCTGGATAATTGAATATATTAGAATACTTTGATTTGCCTGTGATCAGGTCATTCATCATATCCTCACGGCTTTTGCCTAGTGTCTCTGCTGCAGAGTAAAGTAACTGAGCGTGTCCTACTTCGTCTTGTACCTTGGCCATAAGAGCGAGTTTACGTCTAAAACCTGGGGCACGAGTAATCCACGTACCTTCTGGTAACGAACCTATAATCTCTGAGTGAGCGTGCTGCTCTATCATGCGTATCAGTTGCTTGCGGTACATAGCAGGCATCCAATCTTGTGGCTCTATTTTATCACCTTGGTCAATTCTAGCTTGAAAAGCGGCCAAAAGCTCTGGCGTTTCTTCCTGTCCTTCAAATTTTTCGTTTGGGTCTATATAAGCGTTTCCGTACATATCGTTTCTAGTTATTCGTTATTGCTATTTGTTGTATAATGTTTGCCATTTAGGTAGGGCATCTATACCGTTTGTTTTTTTAATCCAGA
>CAWVTO010000070.1:0-9206 GCA_963932895.1 uncultured bacterium | reverse complement strand
AGGCTCATTTATAGGAAACTTGATTCTACCGTTTCCATTACTCATCACCTTACTCATGAGAGCAGTGTACTCCGTAGAAATGTCTTTATCATCAAATGATACTATTTGAGCGAAGCCCAATACATCTTTATAAAAATTGCACCACGTCATCATTTCACCAAGCTCTACATTGCCTACCATGTGATCTACATACTGCAAACCTACTGGAGCTGGATTAAACGTAGTCTTCCACTCTTTGTAACCGGGTAAGAATATTCCATTGTACTCATCTCTTTCTACAAAAATATGTACGGTCTCTCCGTAGGTATATATTCCAGAACGGACTACTTTACCGTAATTGTCTTTTTCTTCCACTGGAGACATGTAGTGCTTTGCCCCACGTTTTATTGCTTCATCATACGCCTTAGTAGCATCTGGAACCCATAGGGCAACTACTTTTACGCCATCGCCATGGGCATCTATGTGCTTACCAATATCGGTGCCACTTTTAAGGGGAGAAGTGAGTACAATCTTTATTTTGTCTTGAACAAGCACATAACTCTCTCTATCTGTCAAGCCAGTTTCCAATCCAGAATAAGCTAAATCCTGAAAACCAAATGCCGTCTTATAAAAATGAGCAGCTTGCTTACTATTACTTACATAAAATTCTATGTAATCTGTGCCAAATAGTGGCATAAAGTCTTGTGCTTCGTCGTATAACTTAGGGAGGTCTGTTGTATTTATTTTCATCGTATGTGTATTTAACGCACTTAAAAAGTACTGTGCTGTTGCAAAGCTACCATTTTCAGGATAAATGAACCAATTGTAATTGGCTACATTAATTCATTTATTGCTTTGGCTACGCCACCTTCTTTGTTTCCTGTAGTGATATGATCTGCCATAGCCAGCACTTCTTCTTTAGCATTGCCCACGGCTACGCCCATGCCTACAGCTTCTAGCATTTCCATATCGTTATAGTTATCGCCAAAGGCTATCACATTTCCCCATTTGAGATCAGGGTACTTGTGCTGCAGCAAAGTAGCTATGGCAGATTTTTTAGATATTTTTTTACTCGCTATTTCTAAGTATGTGTCCTTAGATTTATATACGTGCAGATCATCGTTTAGTTGCCCTATTAAGCTAGCATACAGTACGGCTATCTCTTCAGCCGGCCCCATACACATTACCTTATGAGCTCCTCTATTTATTTTACCATAGGCTGCTAGTGTCTCTGCTATGCTACGTACTTGTGGAGTTACTTTGGTATTGCTCGCCTCTCTATTCGCCCAGTAGTCCATTGCCGGCACAAACCATTCGTCATTGTTATATATACTGACGTGTATCTCTGTTCCCTCGCTTAACTCTGCTATCTTTTTTACTTCTTCAAAACCAACTTCTGTACTGCTCAGCACTTTGTCCCCGTCAAGCACCAACCCTCCATTGTATGCAATCAAAGGACTGCTTTGTATGCCTACTTCTGCTTGCAAATGACGCATAGCCTCTGGCATACGCGAAGAAGCCAGTATAATGTCACAATCCTTTTTTATTCGCTTAAATTCTGAGATAGTCTCTGGAGCTAGTTCTCTATCGGCATTGAGTAATGTGCCATCTATATCGGTACACAGTAGTTTGTAAGACATGGTGCAAGGATAGACAAACAGATAATCCTGATCGTACTCGACGTAGATATAGATTTCCTCTTGTTTTACCATCTCTCCCTTACCCAACTATTATTACATTTGCCCAAAGCACACAAATAGCCATGTCAAACAAACTAAAAAACTACGCCAACGGTCACTGGCAAGAGCATAAAGGAGAGGGATTTGAACAGCATAACGCTATAACAGGAAATCTAATAAGCACGGCAAGTAGTGAAGGACTAGACTACGAAGAAATGGCAGACTACGCCCGCCGAGTAGGTGGTAAAGCACTGCGTGCAATGACGTTCTACGAGCGTGGCTATATGCTCAAAAAACTTGCACTTCATCTGGATAGTATAAAAAAGAAATACTACGACATTAGTTACCTCAGTGGTGCTACCAAAAGCGATAGCTGGGTAGATATAGATGGCGGAATAGGAACGCTATTCACCTACGCAAGCATGCGTAGACAGATGGGCAACCAACGCTTTTATGTAGACGGCGACACGGCTAAAATAAGCACCAACGGCACTTTCGTAGGGCAACACATCATGAGCCCCAAGCAAGGTGTGGTAATACATATCAATGCATTCAACTTTCCTATATGGGGAATGCTAGAAAAACTAAGTGCTAACTTACTGGCCGGAGTACCAGCCATCGTAAAACCATCTGAAATAACCTCCTACCTTACCCAAGCTATGGTAGAAGATATTGTAGCTAGCGGCATAGTCCCTGAGGGTGCTATACAACTCGACTGTGGCAAAGGACACGGAATTATAGATTCACTTGGCTCGCAAGACCTAGTGACTTTCACTGGTTCTGCAAAGACAGGTAGAATGCTGAAAAGTATGCCGCACATCATCGAAAATGCTATTCCTTTCAATATGGAAGCAGACAGTCTAAATGCTGCCATACTGGGAGAAGATGCCGCTCCTGGCTCTGCAGATTTTGCTATATTCATAAAAGAAATACGTAGAGAAATGACTACCAAAGCAGGACAGAAATGTACTGCGGTACGTAGAATAATGGTACCAGAGAAATACCTAGAAGACGTACAAATAGCCTTGGGCAAGAGTCTCGGACAAACAACTGTAGGCGATCCAGCAGCAGAGGGTGTACGCATGGGTGCTATCGTAAATAGAGCTCAACTCGATGTAGTGCGAAATAGAGTAGTCGAAATGGCGAAAAAGACTCCGATAATAGTTGGAGACTTGGATAAGTTTGACGTAATCGGTGCGGATAAAAGCAAAGGAGCTTTTCTTGCTCCTATCCTTATGCTAAACGATGATCCGTTTAACAATACAGATAGTCACGACATAGAATGCTTTGGGCCAGTAAGTACTTTGATGCCTTACAACGGTATAGACCAAGCTGTAGAACTTGCCAAAATGGGCAAAGGTTCGCTAGTGAGTACCATCGCTACTTCAGATGTGCACATAGCTACAGAATATGCCGTAGAAGCTGCAGCCTACCATGGCAGAATACTAGTACTCAATGAGGAATCTGCACCAGAAAGTACAGGACACGGATCTCCTATGCCACAGCTCATGCACGGTGGACCAGGAAGAGCTGGAGGCGGCGAAGAACTCGGCGGTATTGGCAGTGTAAAGCATTACCTGCAACGTACTGCACTACAAGGTCATCCAAGTATGTTGACTGAAATCACACAACGCTACCAGTATGGTGGAGTATACAAAGAGAAAGACGTTCATCCGTTCAAAAAATATTTTGAAGATATAGAAGTAGGTGAAACCGTAATCACGGCTAAGCACACCGTCACAGTAACCGATATCGTAAATTTTGCCAACGTAAGTGGCGATAATTTCTACGCTCATATGGATGAAACTTCGTTAGAAGGGACCACTTTTGAAGGGCGAGTAGCTCACGGGTATTTTGTGCTAAGTAAAGCTGCAGGACTTTTTGTAGACGCTAAAAAAGGCCCGGTATTGCTCAACTACGGACTAGACGAATGTAGATTTACCAAACCCGTATATCCTGGAGCAACAATTGGCGTACGCTTTACGTGTAAAGAAAAAATAAATCAAGAGAAAAAATCGGAAGACGACGTAGCCAAAGGCATTGTAAAATTCCTAGTAGATGTATATGACGAGACTGGAGACACTGTTGCTCTTGCCACTATTCTCACGATGGTGAAGAAGCGTAATCAGGAAGATGAGCTTTGATATAGATTCATAGATTTTGAGTATTGAGAGCAGGATGACACTATGCGGGTGAAGTGTCATCTGCCGTTATGTTTACTGCCTTTGCAACTTACATCCGTATTGAAAACTCTTAGGTTTCGGTTTAATGCTATAAGTCAGTTACTTATTGACAGATTGCGAATCGTCTCCGTACTAAAAATCTCACACTGCAATACTTACCTCTAACATCTAACTTATTACATTTGCTGCACAATGAACGCAGTAGATCAAGGAGACGTAACATACAGCATAGCAGACGGCATAGCTACCGTAGAATTTTACCATCCACTGAGCAATAGCTTGCCTGGTAAGGTGTTGGCTAAATTGGCTGATACGATAACAGCACTCGGGACAAACGACAATGCCCTTGTCATCGTAGTACGCAGTGCTGGTGAACGAGCTTTTTGTGCAGGAGCTAGTTTTGACGAGTTAGTTGCAATCAAGGATCTTGAAGTAGGAAAGGTGTTTTTCTCTGGCTTTGCCAATGTAATCAACGCCTGTAGAAAATGTCCCAAACTGATTATTGGCCGCATACAAGGCAAAGCCGTAGGTGGTGGAGTAGGACTCGCAGCATCTTTTGATTATACCCTTGCTACCAAGCATGCTGCTGTAAAGCTAAGCGAACTTGCTGTGGGCATAGGACCATTTGTAGTAGGACCCGCCGTAGAGCGAAAAATGGGATTATCTGCAATGAGTCAATTGGCCATAGACGCTACCGAGTGGCAAACAGCCGAGTGGGCACGAGCCAAAGGACTATATGCAGACATTTTTGACACTGCAGAAGAGATGGACGCAGCTATTAGCACGCTTGCCAACAAGTTAAAAGACAGCAACCCTGAAGCTATGCGATTACTCAAACAAGTCTTTTGGAGAGGAACAGAAGATTGGGACACACTTCTTGCAGAGCGTGCGGCTATGAGCGGACAGCTCGTACTCTCCGACTTCACCAAAAATGCTATCAATAGCTTTAAGAAAAAGTAGACAATTTTCTTTTTCCCTTTTTTTTGCTTTTATTTGGTTAAACTTTAAAACAAAAAAACTATGCAAGAAAAATCAATTTTCGACTATTTCAAGTCAACATTAACAGACAACTACGCCAATTTCAGTGGTAGAGCAAGGCGGAAGGAGTACTGGAGTTTTCAACTCGTAGTATTCATAATATCCTTAGTTCTTATGGCAATAGACGCTTTCGCATTTGGGGCAAAAATGGGACAGGGAGGAATTCTAGGTTCTATATTCAGTCTAGCGACTATCGTACCTAGTCTTGGTCTTCTCGTAAGAAGACTGCACGACGTTGGCAAAAGTGGATGGTTTTTCTTTATTATTCTAATTCCAATCATTGGAGCAATCTGGTTACTGGTTTTATTCTTCACAGACGGAGAAGCAGGCAGTAACGAATACGGAGCCAACCCTAAAAACCCTGAGACTGAGCTTGACTCAATAGGCTCCGAGTAAAAATCAAACAAAAAACAAAAGTCATCTCATAAACCTGAGGTGACTTTTTTGAGTTATGAAACAAAAAAACATCTTAGACTACTTTAAAAGTTGCGTAACAATTGACTATGCTAACTTCAACGGTAGAGCTCGAAGACTAGAATACTGGGGATTTATACTCTTCACTGTCTTACTATCCTCAGCAACAAGTATCATTGACAATGCCATTTTCGATATGACAGAAACCCATGTTAGATTTTTATCATTTGGCACATTGGCAACCTTAGCATTGTTTACACCGTCTATGGCTGTAGCCGTAAGACGATTTCACGATACCAATAGAAGAGGATGGTTCCCTATTCTGTTAAATACTATTAGCCTATCGTTTATTGCTCTACCCTTTGTTGTCGCAGATTTGCAAACGTATAGCACAACTGGCACAACTAACATTTGGAGAGACCCAAAAATTATAGCTATTATGGCTATTGCTCTTGTCGTCCTTATTGGAGGAATTATTACGCTTGTAGTTTGTTTCACAGAAGGTACTCACGGGACCAATCAATATGGACCAGACCCTAAAAAACCTGAGCTTGACAACGAAATAAATGAAATAGGGTTGGAATAATCCTTACATATTCTGCGTATAGTAGTTGAAGTCTTTTAGCACATCATTGATAAATTGCTCGGGCTTATCCGTATTTTTAATGCCCATTACCGTTTCCAGTTTTACCACCAGCTTTCTGATGAGTTTCACATCTTTCATTTTGCGTGCACTTTCAAAGGTTTCTTTAATTATACGAGCATCATTATCCGAGAGTTTGAGCACCTGCGAATATTTGGGTTCATAGCTATCTTCTACTTCTTTTAAAATAGTGATATTTATACTCTGTTTTATCTTGGACTTGATGACCGATGTACCCGCTACCATATCGCCTAAACGCTGTCCTTTTTTACTCCGGACTATGACTATAAGACCTACCAAACCAATGGTATAAAAAGAAAAAATACGGGCCATAAGACCGCCTGCAAGTATGGCAACAAGCATAAATGCATAGATGTCTATCATTCTAAATATCCAACGAATAAAAAACTCTACAAAGCTGGGTTGAAAGCCATCAATTTTGACCACTTTTATCTTAGCAATGTACTTACCCAGTGTGTAGCCCCCACTAATGGTCTCACTCACTAAAGAATAGAAGAGTATAGGCAAGCTGACCAAGGAAAACCATCCCCAAACTACCCGATTATAATCTCCTCCAAAGACTCCTTCAAAATCTATATTGAATGCCGAAAAAATCCACAGTATACCTACCCAATACAAAATGATAACTACTATGTCCAACACAAAAGCAAGTATGCGTTTTCCTAAAGTTTCACTTTGCAAAGAGAGAATAGTATTAAAACTTGTTTTTACGTTTAAATTTGCCAAACCTAGATTACTTTAAAAGTTTGAGAGAAGTTTCATTCATAAAACAAAATAAAGCGAATTGGCTGGAGTTTGAAAATTATCTTTACTATGGCAAGAAAGTTCAGCCCGATAGGCTAGCAGATTTGTTTGTACAATTGAATAATGACCTAGCCTATGCACAGACCTATTACCCCAAGAGTAAAGTCAATGTATACCTGAACGCCCTCGCCAGCAATGCCTACCTCAAAGTAGTAAAACCTACAACCGTATATGGCTCCATAATTGATTTTTGGACCACAGATGTAGCTAAAATCACCTACAAATACCGAAAATTACTTTGGGCCAGTTTTATCCTGTTTTTCGTAATACTCAGCATAGGAATCTTATCTGCTCTATACGATGAAAGTTTCATACGCTCCATACTGGGAGACGACTATGTAGACAGCACATTAGAAAACATCGCTAACGGCGACCCTGCGGCTGTGTATACCAATGGCACTGCATACGGCGATATCGGCAGCTTTCTGGGTATCACTATCAACAACATACGTGTTGGTTTGCTGCTCTACATCAGTGGCATTACGCTTGGACTGGGTACTTTAAAAATACTCTTTAGCAATGGCATAATGGTAGGATCATTTCTTACGATGTTTTACAAAGAAGGAGCTTTCGCAGAGAGCATGAGTGCCATTTGGATACACGGTGCTATGGAGATATTTGGGATGGTAATAGAAGCTGCCGCAGGTTTACTACTCGGTCTCGGATGGCTATTCCCGGGCACACTTAGCCGCAAACAGGCATTTCTACTCACTGGCAAAGAGTCGCTTATGATTGTGATGAGTACTCTCCCTTTTACCATAGCCGCAGGTTTGCTAGAAGGATTCATTACCCAGTACTATAACGAGATGCCTTTTGGGGGATCGCTCACTATAATACTTAGCACACTGGGTATTATTGGTTATTACTACCTCATCTATCCTATACGCAAGTATCACAATACCACCCTACGACTAGAAGACATAATGGTAAACAATGAGGAGTTGTAGTCTATTCGCCATACTATTGATAGGGAGCCAATGCTTTGCCCAGTTTGCTGGTAGCGAAGAAGTAGACGTATTCGAAAATCTGGTAGAAGAGCAGGAAGAACTAGAACAGACAGATCATTCTGATTTTACGAGAGGTACTTTCTTAGATGCAGATACCAGCTACAAAAGCAACTATACAGGAGAAGAATATACCTACCGCGAACCAAAGACAAGCGAGCCAAAAGAGCCTATAAAGAGACCAGACCTCAACATAGGACCACTTATTGGATTCATATTCAAAGCACTACTAGTCATCGTAGGTATTGCTCTCTTATACTTCTTGTATATATCGCTTAGTAATCTTAGACTACAGCGAAATGCCGCTAAAAATAGAGTAATAGCTACGCATGAAGCAGAAAAAGACCTCACCGAGCCAGAAGAACTTAATGACGGTAGCCTGGAGGCATTGCTCAAACGAGCTAAAACTGACGGCGATCATATACTCGCTACCCGTTACTATTTTTTGATGTATCTCAAAAAACTACAAGATGTAGGAGTCATAAAATACCACAGGGATAAAACCAATGCAGACTACCTCAGCGAGATAACCAATCCCAAACTGAGCGAACAATTCATAAAATTGAGCTACATGTATGAGTATGCTTGGTACGGTAAAAAAGAGATAACAGACGAGCTGTTTGCAACGGTAGAGCAAACCTTTATTCACCAAATAGGAAACGTGAAATGAAATTGAAAAATTTACATATCGCCTTACTCTTTAGCCTGATTTTTTCTGCTTGTGAGAAGCCTACAGATTGGTATCCGTACTACGAGTCGCAGCACAACAAACCGTATGGCACAGAAATATTCCAAGAGCAACTGGAGTATCAGTTTACTGCCACCTCCACCGAAATCATAAAAGAACGAACGGACGAACTTCTAGCCGAAGATGTTTACGAACTTAGCACGTACGTATACATCAATCCCTATTTCTATCCAGACTCGGTAGCGTATGACCAGCTATTGAAATTTGCTGAAGATGATAATGCCCTATTCATATCTACACAAAACGAAGATGCACAATGCCTGAGCCGCTATGGTATCACGATAGCCCAAAAACCAGCCAAGCAATTCAACTTTACGCTGACAAAACTAGAAATTCTGGATCAGAAGTATTCATTCAAGAATAGACTAACCACGGCATCTTACTTCAAAAATATACCCAGCTATGCTACGGTACTTGGCACGGTGAGCATAGGCGACAGTACTTATCCAAACTACATAGCTATTCGCCTTGCAGGATACAACAACAAACTCTACTTGCACGCTCAGCCTGATGTATATAGCAACTACCATATGCTCTGTGGAGATGATGGTTTGTATGCTCTCAATACCCTTTCTTATCTCAAGTACACCCAGTATTTTCTCTGGGATGGATACGGCACCAGACGCCGATACACCACACCACCAAGCGATGGAGATACACAAGGACTCCTACGCTACATATTGGGAAGCAAGT
>CAWVTO010000069.1:0-9361 GCA_963932895.1 uncultured bacterium | reverse complement strand
GCTCAGATGCCTAAACAGCTGAACAGTGCAGAGATTTACCAATCACTGAAAAAGCTAAACGTGGTAGGAAATGTCCTCTACCTCGCCGCTCATCCAGATGATGAAAATACACGCTTCATAAGCTACTGTGCCAATGAAAAACTTTACAATACTGCCTACCTATCGCTCACAAGAGGGGATGGTGGTCAAAACCTAGTAGGCACCGAGATACGCGAAGAGCTCGGCATGATTCGTACACAAGAATTACTCGCTGCTCGTCGCACAGATGGTGGTACACAATACTTCACTCGGGCCAATGACTTCGGCTACTCTAAGACTGCAGAAGAAACCTTAGAAATCTGGGATAAAGACAAAATACTCGCAGACGTAGTGTGGGTGATCCGTAAGTTTAGACCAGATGTGATCGTATGTAGATTTCCTACGGATGGTGGTGGTGGTCACGGGCATCATACAGCTTCTGCTCTATTGGCCAAAGAGGCTTTCGGACTCGCAGGTGATGCTACTAAATACCCTGAGCAACTGAAGTACGTAAGCGTGTGGCAGCCTCAGCGAGTAGTGGTAAACACGGGCCGATGGTGGAATGATAGTATCTCAGCAAGCGACCCTGGCGTAGTAGCCATAGACATAGGAAAATACAATTCTGTACTCGGCACAAGCTACAATGAACTCGCTGCTCGCAGCCGCTCACAACATAAGAGCCAAGGTTTTGGGTCTACAGGAACTCGTGGTGAGCAGATAGAATACTTTGAGCACTTGGTGGGTGCGCCAGCTAATAATGACCTTTTTGAAGGATACGCAAGCGACTGGAGTAGAGTGGAGGGAAGTAAAAAGGTACAGAGTATAATCGACAATTTGATTAAAAATTATGCTGTTGAAAATCCTGCAGCGAGTTTCAAAGAGTTAGTGAATCTGCGCGATCAACTACTTGAACTGAGTGCAAAAAGAACTCCGTTCATTGCTCAAAAAATAAAAGACATTGAGCAACTATTGTTACAAACACGAGGAGTATATCTAGAAGCGGTGGCAAGTGAATACTCAGCTGCTGAAGGAGATTCTGTGGAAGTTACTTTTGAGTTTATAGGACGAAATTCTAACAACCTTAGCTTACAATCCATAGATAATCAAAAACTAGCCATTCGAGAAAGCTTCGGGTCGTTTAATGAGCAGTTTCAAAAAATAAAAATTGCAATTAAAGACCTCCCTATCTCGCAACCCTACTGGTTGAAACAAGAAGGAACACTCGGCACCTATAATGTAACCAATCAGAACCTAATAGGACTTCCCGAAAACAACCCTGCAGTGACTTTTACAGCTACGTATGGTTTTAAAAATACCGAGCAAACAAACATTCCTTTGATATACAAATGGAATGACCCAGTGAAAGGAGAGATGTATCGTCCATTTGTGATTACTCCTGCGATTACTGCTAATATCCGTCAACCTATTCACCTGTTCTCCGATTCTAAATCTCAGCAAATAGAAGTACTGCTCAAAGCTCAGACGGATAATCAATCAGGACAAATAGCTGCTCTAGCTCCCATGGGTTGGAAAGTAGAGTATGATAAAAACTTTGCGATAGCTAAAAAAGGAGATGAACTGAAAGTGATGCTCACCGTAACACCAGAATCAACTCCTCAAAACGGAGCAATAGAAATCATCATCAACGGTACAAAAGCTCGTGCTATGAACACCATAGAATATGACCACCTGCCAACCCAAGTATGGTTTCCAGAGAGTAAGACCAAGCTGGTATATGTAGCTGTGAAAACAAAAGCCAAACGCGTAGGATACATAATAGGAGCAGGCGATCTAGTGCCAGAAGCCTTGCGAAATATAGGCTACCAAGTAGACCTGCTCACGGAGGCAGATCTAGAGCAAGAAAATCTAAAAACATACGATGCCATACTAACGGGAATACGATTCTTTAATGTGGACGAACGATCTCCCTACATGGCTCCTAAGCTCATGGAATATGCAAAGCAAGGTGGTACCCTAATAGTGCAGTACAATACACGTCACCGCATGAAAACAGAAGGCTTTGGACCGTATCCTATTACGCTTTCTCGCGATAGAGTCACAGAGGAAAACTCAGAAGTACGTTTTCTAGCTGCGGACCACCCCGTGCTGAATACACCCAATAAAATAACCCAAGCAGATTTTAATAGTTGGGTACAAGAGCGTGGTCTCTATTTCCCAAATGAATGGGATGATAAATACACCGCTATACTCAGCTGGCATGATGTAAATGAACCTCCGCGAGATGGTGCACTACTAGTAGCTCCGTACGGCGAAGGGCATTATGCATACACGGGAATATCCTTTTTTCGAGAGTTGCCTGCGGGAGTACCTGGAGCATATCGTCTACTTGTAAATCTAATAGAAATGGGCAATGAGTAATTCTGAAAAACCTCCCGTATTCAAATCGTGGAGTGGATGGTACATACTCCTCCTAACGGTACTTAGTATCTTGATTCTCTTGTTTTACCTCTTTACGCAGTACTTTTTATGAGTAGTATAGATTGGGTTATACTCATAAGTACACTACTTTTTATAGTCATATACGGCGTATGGAAAACCCGTGGGGCAAAAGACTTAAAAGGATATCTCAAAGGAGACAATGATGCAAAGTGGTGGGGAATAGGTATCAGCATCATGGCTACTCAAGCTAGTGCTATTACCTTCTTATCTACTCCCGGACAAGCGTATACAGACGGGATGCGATTCATCCAGTTTTACTTTGGTCTGCCAATAGCTATGATTATCCTTTCGGTGACTTTCGTGCCCATTTACTATAAGCTAAAGGTATACACTGCCTACGAGTTTTTAGAAGGACGATTTGACTTGAAAACACGAACATTAGCTGCACTTCTTTTCCTCGTACAGCGAGGTCTGGCAGCAGGTATTACTATCTATGCTCCTGCTATTATACTATCTACACTCCTCGGCTGGAATCTTACACTTACCAATATATTCATAGGCGTGCTGGTCATTATCTATACTATGTCTGGCGGCACCAAAGCAGTAACCCAAACCCAAAAGCAGCAAATGGCTGTGATGATGGGCGGAATGGTACTTGCAGGTATTATGGTCATCAATATGCTCCCCGAACAGATAGGATTCATAGACGCACTGCACGTAGCTGGTAAAATGGATAAACTAAATGTCGTCAACTTTGATTTTGATCTAAGTGACCGCTATAACTTTTGGTCAGGAATCACCGCCGCATTGTTTTTGTTTATGTCATACTTTGGTACAGACCAGAGCCAAGTACAACGATACCTAACCGGCAAGTCTCTGGCAGAAAGCAGATTAGGCCTTATAATGAATGGTTTACTTAAAGTACCCATGCAGTTTGTAATTCTGTTTATTGGGGTAATGGTGTTTGTATTCTACCAGTTTAATCAGCCTCCTGTTTTTTTCAATAAAGTAGCCAAAGAGCAGGTAGAAAACTCTGCATATGCTCCACAATTGGAAAAGCTAGAAACGAAGTACACCTCGCTTTTTGAACAAAAACAAGCACAACTCTACACACTAGTAGACGGTGTGAAAGCAGATGATGTAGCCAAAGTAAGTGCAGCAAAAGCGAGTGCTATGTCTCTACAAGAACAATCTGATGCGGTACGTAATGAAGTAAAAGAGCTTGTCAAAACCGTAAATCCTGATGCGGAAACCAATGACAAAGACTACATATTCATGAGTTTTGTGATGGATAACTTGCCCATAGGTATGGTAGGTTTACTCTTTGCCGTCATGTTTTGTGCGGCTATGAGCAGCACTGCTTCTGAGCTAAACGCCCTAGCTAGCACTTCCACTATAGACTTATATAAGCGGAGTATAAACGTTGATAATACAGAAAAGCACTATTTAAAATCCAGCAGATGGTTCACACTAGCGTGGGGAGTTTTGGCCATCACCTTTGCTACTTATGCCTCCTTATTCGAAAATCTGATACAAGCAGTGAACCTTCTAGGCTCATTATTTTATGGTACCATCTTGGGCATATTTATCGTGGCTTTTTATTTCAAATACGTGAAAGGAAATGCAGTATTCATTGCCGCTTTACTTGCTGAGTCTATCGTGATATACATACATTATCTCAACGCGAATGGAAAAGCTGGTATCTTAGAAATGGGCTATCTGTGGTACAATGTTGTTGGGTGTTTATTGGTCGTTTTATTTGGATTTATTCTGCAGGCGATCTTGCCAAAGAAAGTTTAGTTCATTTCTCGATACATTTTTCTACTATCGTCGAAAAACACTCGAAATGACAATCGTCTTCGTTTCATACTGAATAGCTTCTCAAGACATAGCTTTCTTTGAATACTAGCAACTTTCATCTTCGCGTTGTCTCTTATTTCTTGTCCACCGATAGTCATACGGAACGAGTCATTTTGCTTCAGCAAAACTCTTTGGCATCCTGAGCACCTTGTTTTTTTGTCAGTTCGAGTGGTTTTGCTTCAGCAAAACTGTACCGAGAACACAAAAAAAGCCACTCCCAATAGGAAGCGGCTTCTAACTATTCTTAACTAAAAAGTGATTATTTCTTCTTTAGTTCTGCTATGAGTTTCTCATTATTGGCTACGTAGCCATAGTCTCCATCCTCATTTTCTCTGGCCATATTCATAGACTTCTCGGCTGTAGCTATCGCATCTTTCACGTTCCCTAATTTTGCTTGGATATTTGCTTTTTGATGGATATACCAAAATGCGTCAGCACGCTTGTCTATAGCCATGTTTATCCAAGTCAATGCTTGATTCAAGTCTTTATCATTGTCCAGATAGAAACGAGCAGCGTTATAATATGTGCCTGCACTAGGTCCATCAACTAACAGTTCTTTAATTTGATTTTCCACCATCTTGTCAGCGGCAGTCTCTATGAGTATAGTCACCTTAGTATTCTCCCACGTAAGACTCATATGTCCATTCGCTCCATCCAGGTGGCTGAAATCTATGGTAAATGTCTCTGTCGGATCTTTCAAAGCAGCTGGCTGTATGGTAACTCGAGCGACGTCTTTCGCTTCTTCATAATCACCAGTACCAGATTGCTCTGTATTGCTATTGAGTATTACTATCCATTCCGTTTCGCCAGGGATAGTGAATATAGAATACGTACCCGCTTTCACCTCTTCACCTCCGAAAGTAACAGCTGTACTGAATCTTACACTCGTAGCTTTATTAGCTCCTGTTCTCCATATTTTATCAAATGGAACTACATCACCAAAAACGGTTCTACCCTTAGCTCCTGGACGACTATAGGTTACGCTTACATCTGTAAGGCCGACCTTCTGGCTAATCGTAGCCGTTGGACTCGGTTGTGGTGTTATCAGTTGTGCTTGTACTGCAGTGCCTGCGAGTACTAAAGCTGCTATTAGTGTGTGTTTTAATCTTATCATTTTTGTATTTGTTTAATTAAAGGACAAAAGTATACCGTAAAGGTGCACTTTACGATACCTGAGCGTCATGTCTGAATTATTTTTTGACAACACCTACTTACTTCTCAAAACTTAAAATGTCACCGGGCTGGCAATCTAAGGATTCACAGATTACTCCTAGGGTAGAAAAACGAATGGCTTTTGCCTTGTTTTGTTTGAGTATGGAGAGGTTTACATTGGAGATCCCAGTCTTTTCAGAAAGGTCTTTGAGCTTTATTTTACGCTGAGCCATCACCACGTCTAAGTTTACTATTACAGACATTATTTATATCGTAAACAGTCATTTCTTCCCTTCCCCCTTAAAGTGCTGCTCTTTGTCTCTGAAAAGCACATTAAACGTGGTCAAAGATCCATACATACGAGTGACGTACTGCTGCATATTCACCTTGTCCTGATCATCCAGCACTTTGTGACTATTGATGCTTTGCTCCAAAACACGTAAGCGGTCACGTACCATCACTATTTTGTGAAAGAAGGTTTCTATTGGGATTTCTTTTACGGACATCTCCGTGTCTTTAGGCTCAAGAACCATAAGTCCACCCTTCCATTTGTCTGCTAAGTGAATTCGTTCAGTAGCGTCTGTATAGCGGCTCATCATCCCGTAAAAGATATCTTCTATCTCGTCTACGCTTACCATATTGTTTGCACTTTCTAGCACTTCCACTATTTCTAGTTTCTCTTTGCGGTCTATCTCTTGGCTACCTCCATTGAAAAAACTGATCGTAAATGTCTCTACGCCTATCCTGCAGATGATACCATCTCCGTGTTCTACGTGTTTTATTCTGCTGCCTATAGTAAGTTCCTTATTACTCATACCCTCAAAAGTAACAGAAAAACGTATCTTCGTTTTAAACCAAATTAACAAATACAATTGGAAGCCATTACTAAACTAGTCGCATTTGTAGAGAACCCAGAAACGCCTGAATCGGACAGAGACAAGGCTATATCAGAGCTTAATCTTATGGGTAAACCTTCTGCTGAAATAGAAGAGGTGGCGTATAATCACTGGCAAGAATACTTTGCAGAAAACATAGAAATTATACTCACTCAAAGACTAGTTATCATTAGTCACTTGCTGCCAGATGATGTAGTAAATCAATGTTTTCATGATACATTTCAAGAATACCAAGACCGCAAAAAGCAGATGGGCATAGATGATATTCGCAAATTTTGGGCACCGTAAATAGCTAACAAAGACTTAATTAATTAAAAACAAATGACAGCACTCATCACAGGAGCATCAGCAGGCATAGGAGCAGAGCTAGCTAGAGAATTTGCCAAGGATAAAATAGACCTGATCCTCGTAGCCCGAAGAGAAGAGCGTCTGAAGAACCTCGCCTCTGAACTCTCTTCTACTTACGGAGTGAGTGTACACATAATTGCCCTAGACCTTTCCATTACTGGGAGTGCCAACGAGCTTTACAAAAAAGTAAAGAGCCTTCGTCTAAGAGTAGGTTACTTGGTAAATAATGCAGGTTTTGGAGATAATGGAGAGTTCGTAGATTCAGACTTAACCCGTCAAGAGGATATGATAAATTTAAACATCCTTACACTTACTAAGTTGACTCACTTATTTGGTGCAGAGATGAAGAAAAACAAAAAAGGAACTATTCTAAATATAGCTTCAACAGCGGCATTCGTTCCAGGACCACTGATGTCTGTGTACTTTGCTACAAAGCACTTTGTATTGGCATTTTCTGAGGGAATAGCCGAAGAACTCAGACCATACGGCGTATATGTAACTACGCTATGCCCAGGGCCGACTGAAAGTGAATTTGGCGAAGCTGCAAACTTCAAAATGTTAACCGATGCTCCGTCCAGAAAATTCCCGTCGTCGGCAGAAGTAGCTAAATTCGGTTATCAAAAAATGAAATCCAGGCAGGTAGTCTTTGTACACGGGTGGTGGAACAGTATAGAAGCTTTTTTTACTAGATTTGCCCCTCGCTGGGTAGTTAGAAAAATGGTCTACACCAAACTGAAATAGTCTAGTACCTGCTTTTTAGCACGTTAATATGATGCCTTAAATGGCCAGAGATAAGAAAACCATACAATACGGGCTGTACTACAAATCCGTTTGCCATTCCTTTATATTTTATATTAATTTCATCCATACTGTCATAAAGTGCTATGCTGGAGTCCCTTAGCCTGTCAAATTCGGATATCACATCGCTTAGTTTACGTGCATTCGCTTTAGAGTTTTTAACGTACGAATTATGATCAAACCCGGGAAGCTCATTCATTTCTCCTCGAGCGATGGACAGTGATCGATATTGAAAAATTCGCTCGGTATCTATTACGTGCTGTAGAAGCTCATTTACGGTCCACTTGCCTTTTTGGTAAGCAAAATTTCCTTTTTCATCTGATACATCTTTAGCCCAAGCGATAAACTCTGCTTTGGAGTTTTTCATGGCTTCTATCATATTGTCTTCGCCCACTAATTTCAAATATCCATCGAAATACGCAGGTACATTTTCTAACCACTCCTTAGACATGATGCGAAAGTAATTTTTTAAGGCATATTTGCTTTAATATTAGTCCGTGACAGATAAAAAAGAACCATTACGATTTATAAAAAGATTCAAATAAAATCAACAAAAAACAAAACATTTTAGGCATTAAAAAAGTCATTCATTCTATTTAGATTTATATTGAATCGACATTTTCTTTCTTAAAAACTTGATGTCTTAATGGTGATAAATACGCTACACAACCTAAGAACTTAAAAGAAAAAACAGATTTTATGCTAAAAAGACAAATACCAAACCTACTCACTTTAGCAAACCTGCTTTGTGGCACACTCATTATTATCAGTGCTTTCCAACTTCAGTTTGTAAATGTAGCATGGCTTGCAGTAGCAGCACTGGCTTTTGATTTCTTAGACGGCACCGCAGCTAGACTATTAAATGTAAGTTCACCCATAGGTAAGGAACTAGATTCTTTTGCAGATATGATAAGTTTTGGTGCCGCACCAGCACTCGTACTTTACACCTATTGGGAAAACGAACTCTTCACCGAAACTGACCAGTCAATCACGGGCATAACTATCGTAGACAGTTTGCTTCCATTCTTTCCCTTGTTGATTGCAGCATTTGCAGGCTACCGACTAGCTAAGTTTAACATCAGTGAGCAGAGCAATGACTATTTCTCTGGACTTCCTACACCAGCACTGGCTATAGCTGCATTTTCCATTCCGTTAGCCGCAGAGCAGTCACTGACTATCAATACGTGGCTTACTCATCCTGTTTTCATTATTCTTTTTTCAATATTGGGCGGCGTTTTATTAGTCAGTAACATCAAACTCTTTTCCCTAAAAATAGGCTCTAAAAATAAAAAACTTAACATCCTCCGGATAGTGCTCATCGCTATTTGCATAGCTCTTATTTCTGGGCTACATTTTTTTGGAGCGTTTCTTTGTTTAATGGTGTACTTGTCACTTTCTTTGACAGCACAAAAAATCATATAAACCATTTGATTGTTATTTTAGATAATCAAGACACATACCGCTTAAATTCAGAACAATACCACGACACTAAATATAAATATAAATCAACATGGCAGACATAATATTTAACCTAATAGACCAAGAGCTCCACCGTCAACAAAACGGTATAGAGCTGATAGCTTCCGAAAACTTCACCTCAGAGAATGTAATGAAAGCCATGGGAAGTGTACTTACCAATAAGTATGCAGAAGGCTTGCCTAAAAAACGCTACTACGGTGGATGTGAAATAGTAGATCAGGTAGAGCAACTCGCTATAGATAGAGCAAAAGAATTGTTTGGTGCGGCATGGGCCAATGTGCAGCCACACAGTGGGGCACAAGCTAATGCAGCAGTCATGCTGGGTGTGCTAAATGCAGGAGATCAAATTTTAGGATTTGACCTGTCACACGGTGGACACTTGACACACGGAAGCACCGTAAATTTTTCTG
>CAWVTO010000068.1:0-9380 GCA_963932895.1 uncultured bacterium | reverse complement strand
TGATACTTGCCCAAAACAGTGCCAAACCACGTGTACAAACACTCATAGCAACAAAAGCGGGCAGTAGTAGTGATCCTGCAGAGAATACAGGTTTGGCTCACTACCTCGAACATATGCTATTCAAGGGTACTGATAAGTACGGCAGCTTAGATTTTGAAAAAGAAAGTGTCTTGCTTGATAAAGTAGATAAGCTCTATGAGCAATACAATAGCACAAAAGATGACGCCAAGCGTAAGGAAATATATGCTGAGATTGATCGTGTGAGTGGAGAAGCTGCAAAATTTGCGATTGCCAATGAGTATGATAAGATGCTACAAGGCATAGGAGCACAAGGAACTAACGCATTTACAAGTTTTGAACGTACTGTATATGTAAATGATATACCAAGCAATCAAGTGAGTACATGGTTAGACATAGAATCGGAACGTTTTCGTAATCCGATTTTGCGTCTTTTTCATACCGAGTTAGAGGCCGTATACGAAGAGAAAAATAGAGGATTGGATGATGATGGAAGGCAAGTATATGAAAAGCTATTTGAGGCTTCCTTCCCAAATCACAACTATGGTAGACAAACAACCATAGGCACAATAGAACACTTGAAAAACCCAAGTTTAGTGAGAATAAGAAATTACTACAATACATTCTATGTGCCCAATAACATGGCTGTAATTATGGTGGGTGACATAGACTTGGCAAATACATTTGAGAATGTAAAAAAGAAGTTTAGCTATATGCAGGCCAAAGAGGTTCCTAAAATAGTTTTTGAAGATGAAGAACCGCTCAAAATTACACAGAGAATAGAAGTAGTAGGACCAAGTCAAGAATCACTCACAATGGGTTATAGAGTGCCAGACGCTCTTAGTGATGAGGCCAATTTGGTAAATCTTGTGGATCTGATATTAGCCAATTCTAGTGCAGGACTAATTGATCTCAATATGGTAAAAGCTCAAAAATGTATACAAGCATATTGCTCTCCTAGTCTATTGAAGGAGAGAGGCTTGCATTATTTTTCCGGAACTCCAAACGAAGGACAAAGCTTAGAGGAATTAGAAAAACTGTTTTATGTACAGCTCGATAAATTGAAAGCAGGTGAATTTGATATGGAGCTTGTAAAGAGTATAGTGCTCAATCAAAAAGTAGATAATATTCGTCAATATGAGTCTTATCAAGGAACGGCATATTCACTGATGGATGCATTTGTGATGAATAATAGGTGGGAGAAAGAACTGGCAGGCTTAGACCATATGCTTACCTACAGCAAAGAGGACGTAATAAATTTTGCAAAGAAATACTACACGGATGGCCATATTGTTGTCTACAAGCGTAAAGGAGAACAAGCAGAAAGAACAAAAATTGACAAGCCAGAAATAACGAAGGTAGAAGTCAATAGAGGAAAGGCTTCTCCAATGGTAGAAGAAATCTTGGGTCGAGAAACAAAAAGTATAACTCCACAGGCATTGGATTATAAAAAAGAACTTGAGTTTGATAAACTAGAAAATACTGTCCCAATATGGAGAGTAGTCAATGGTGATAAGCAATTGTTTAGTTTGTACTACGTGCTAGATCTTGGATCTCGTCACGACAAGAAGCTTGCCTTAGCAGTAGAATACTTAGAGTTTTTAGGTACAGATAAGTATACAGCGGACGAAATAAGCACAGAGTTCTATAAGCTTGCTTGTGATTTTGGAGTGAGTACAGGGGCAGAGCAGAGTTACGTTTATTTAAACGGACTGGCGAGCAATTATGATGCTGCAGTAAATCTTTTTGAGCACCTGCTGTCTAACGCAATGCCAGATAACGAAAAACTAAGCCAAATGATAACTCAGAAGCTTAAAGGACGCGAAGATGCCAAAACCAATAAACGTGCAATAATGGGTAGACTGCGTCAGTATGCTCTGTATGGGGAACTAAATCCGAATACAGATCTACTTCAGAAAAATGAGCTAACCAGTATAAGTGGTAACGAGCTTGTTCAGTATATACACAACTTGACCAGCTACAAGCACAAGATTTGGTACAACGGCCCTTTGTCACTCAACAGCCTTAAAACTAAGCTTACTAAGGCTCACAAGATTCCTAAGGAATTTTTGCCTACACCAGAACTACGTAAGTACACTATGCTTGATAGAGGAGGAGATGATGTTTTCTTTGCTCATTATGATATGGTGCAGTCTGAGATAATGTGGCTCAAAAAATCAACGGAATACAATATAGAGGAAGGGGCACAGATATCTATGTTCAATGAGTATTTTGGTGGTGGAATGAGCAGTATTGTATTCCAAGAAATAAGAGAAGCAAAAGCATTGGCATACAGTACATACAGTTTTTATTCTGGTGCGGGTAAGCTAGGAGAGAATAATACTGTTCTGGCTTATGTAGGAACACAAGCAGATAAAATGAGTGAGGCTATAGAGGGTATGAATGTATTGCTCGGAGATTTGCCAATGGATGAAAAAACATTCCAAAATGGTAAAAATTCAATTCAGCAATCTTTAGAAACGAGTAGAATTCTAAAATCTTCCATTCTTTTCAGTTATGATCAGGCATTGAAACTGGGGATGGAAGAAGACAGTCGTATCATGATGCGTGAAAATTTAAAAGACCTCACTATAGAGGATGTGGCAAAGTTTCATACCACGCGTATTAAAGGAGATTTTACGTACATCGTTTTAGGCAATAGAGATCAGGTAGATCTGGAGTACTTATCTAAATACGGGAATGTAAAAGAGCTAACACTCGAGCAACTTTTCGGCTACTAGTTTCAGCCTTTAACCTATTGTGTGGTTAGTATTCTATGTGTTAATACGAATAGGATGGTGCCCAATAGTCTTCTGTGAGAAATAGAAAGCAGTTCCTACTGTGACGCTAAATAGTGTAGGTGCCTCGTGCACTAAAGCTCAATAACTTGATCTATACGTTCCAGTTTAAACTGAGACTGCGTAAGTCTTGGATAATTGGCCGTAGGCTCACAACTCACATACCGTTTTCCTTTATAACCGAAGCTTCCATGTGGATCGTAGTTTGGTATTTCTATTCCAAGGCTAAGGTGCTCATTTTTTTGAAAATACAGAGCTACCGTATTGAGATGTAGGATATCTCTACAGAGGTAAGCTAGGAGCATAGCCTTGTCCTCACAATCTGCAGAGCTCGCCATAATGGTTTCCTCAGGATAGTAAAAACGTTCTTCACCGTACTTGTCGTAATCACTGCCATACGGCACAACCTGTTGAACAAATGCAAGTAAAAAACGTACTTGCTCCTGCACTTCTTTATCATAGATTTCAGCTCGTAGATACTTCATTAAGGTTGAGTCCATGGCATTACTCATTTGTATTTGTGTGAATTCTCTACCTACTTCAAAAAGAGGTAGGTCTCCCAAAAATTCGGTAACGGACTGATTGCTCTGTGCCGTAATTGTATGCTTCTCTTTACCAAATGTAAATTGGATACGTTTACTGCTTTGCCTAGCATTTATTGCTGGCACACTGCGGGTATTTCGCTGTATGCGTTTTATCGTACGTTTAGCATCTCTGTAGATAAGATGCTTTCCGTAGTTCTTACGGTTTTTGAAATCAAGATCCTTGTAGTTTTTTCCATTATAGCGTATAAATATATACCTGCCCGGCGTAAATGAAAGATTTCCTAGGCAGTTTAGTTTCGTACCGGTTTTAGTAAGGATGACGTCAAATCCCAGTTCTTTCATCATAAGGTATTTCACAAATACCTGCTGATTACTGTTTTTGGATTTTGTGATTTGAGTAGCGTACTTATCTGCCAGAATGGTAGTTGCCGCACCATCCAATCGATAATACAGTATGTTTTTTCTAAGACTGTAGGCAGACGCTGTGAGGTTAGCATTTCTGTAGTAGCCTAATTTTACGTCTATTTCTCGCTGGTCGTATGTATAGAATTGCAAGTGGCTTAGTTGCTTATCAAATGTAATACGAACGTTGTGACCGTAAAAATCTACGAGCGTAGTTAGAGCCGAACCTGCATTACTATTGGCTACGATAGCTATGAGTATAATGGTTAAACTTGTTTTGATAAATTGCATAATTGGGTTCCTCCTTTCGTTAGTATATAACTCGATGGGTGTTCCTATTAGTATCTACAATCTTTCAAAAACGTGTAGACGTAGGAAATTATCTTTTAGATGTCTGGTATGAATTGTTTTGTAATTGTTTTTTGCAATAACATTGAATAGGTCTTCTAATTTCCAGGTAGAATGATTTGTTGTCATTTTGAAGAACAAAATGGATAATTTTATTAAAATAACTCTCCAAAAACGGTATTTTACAGAGGAATTTAGTTGAAAATCAGCGATATGAAGTGAATAATATGGTTGACAGACAGAATCGAACTTTGTCAACCATTGTAGGATTTCTTCTTCAGCAAATAGGTCTAAAAAGAAGGCACAATAGACTGCATCGTATTGATAGTCTGTTTTTGGAATAGTATCCGAATGAATGAAGTTAATTTGTTGTCCAGTTGTTGTTTGTCTTTGGGCAAGGGCAATCATCTTGCTGCTGGCCTCTATGTAGTCTATTTTTAGATTCGGACTGTGCTGGTACAAATGAGGTAATATATCGCCGGTACCGCCCCCAACAATAAGAAGGTTTCCTTTATTTGGCAATGTTTTTATCAGTTCTACCTGTATGGTTAGTAAATCTTTACCGTACACCATGCGAGAAAGCTTGGAGTAAAAATGGGCTACAAAATTATAAGTGTTTTTCAAACCAGATTAATCTAAAAGTAAAGGCCTCAATACCTTGTACTGAGGCCTTAGTTGGCTTTCGACTTTTACGTCATATCGAATATAACTCCGTTTATCAAGTAAAGCGGGCTGCTAATTCAATTTGACAATCAAATGACATTAGTGTTGTTGAATTTTTATCAAGAAGTACTGGCTATCATCATTGGCATAATGAGCATTAGGAGATCTTCGTCGTCGGTATTTGTACTCGGAAGTATTATTCCTGCTCTGCTTGGTGTAGATAATTCTATGATAATCTCTGAAGTACTTAGATTCTGTAGCATCTCAATAAGAAGCTTAGAATTAAAACCAATCTCCATATCTTCACCAGCATAATCGCAACCTAAGCGTTCCACAGCCTCATTGCTAAGATCTAAATCTTCTGCATATATGGTAAGCTCACTTCCCGTTATCTTTACATTAATTTGATTTGTAGTCTTGTTTCCAAAGATACTGATACGTTTTACAGAATTTAAAAAGTCCTGACGATTAAGCGTTAGCTTATTGGGGTTTTCTGTAGGTATTACTGCTTTATAGTCGGGATAGCGTTCGTCTATTAATCTACATATAAGGCTTACGTCTCCAAAAGAGAAGAATGCATTACTCTCGTTGAAATCTACTCTAGTTGCTGTATTGTCCTGTGGCAAGTTAGCCTTGAGCAGATTTAATGCTTTCTTTGGTAATATAAAGTTGGTTTCTACACCAGGCTTCACATCATTGCGTTCTACTTTTACTAGTCTATTGGCGTCTGTAGCTACAAATACTGCATTGTCAACGTGTAGTTGAACAAAAACACCTGTAAGACTTAGCCTCAGCTCGTCGTTTCCTGAAGCAAATATGGTTTGAGCGATACTACTACTCAAGACACCTGCCTCCATAGTAAAGCTGTTTTCAGATGTTGTCTCTGGTACTTTAGGGAAATCATCAGCATTTTGTCCTATTAGCTTGTACCTACCAAACTCAGATTTCAATTCAATTGAGTTGTTTTCTGCTGCAATTGTAAATGTAACAGGTTGGTTTGGAAGAGCTTTTAGCGTATCCATACACATCTTTGACGGTACGGCAATACGGACATCTTCGTCTGATTGCACATCTAATGAAGTGCTCATAGAAGTCTCCAAATCTGTACCGGTAATAGTTAATTTACTTCCTTGTATATCAAACAAAAAATGATCTAGTATAGGAATTACTGGTTTAGAAACAATAGTACCACTTATGCTCTGTAGCTTGTTAAGCAGTTGATTTGTATTTACAATGAATTTCATTTCAGATAGCTGATTTATAATAACTTCAAAGAAAATCCAAAAGAAGGAGTAAAGGCAAATTTTATTTTCAAAACTTATCAATACTCAAGTGATTATTTTGAGCTTTTTTGTGGGTAACTGGAACTATACTACCCTAGAAGCTCCAAATATTCGTGGTGTAAAGCTTCTCCTTTGTTTTTTGCATACATGGTATGAATGGTTTTGGAGATATCAGCATAGTCTAGTCCTTCTTCTTTCAGTTGGGTATATTTCTCTTGCATATATTGGGGTCTCGGCCCCCAGGTGTGGTGTATAAGGTTATTGGGAGAGAGTGCAATAACTTTTGGGATACTTCTACCTCCGTTGGTAAGAAACTGATCAATTAGCTCACTATTTTCATCTCTGAGTACAATGGTTAACTCAATACCTTCGTTAAGCTCCGCCATTTTATTTATCCAAGGTAAATTTTGTGCGGCGTCACCACACCAAGCTTCACTTATTACTAGCCAAGTTTGTGCAGGTAGCGACTTTATTTTGTCTGCGAGATCTTCGTTTATTGTTGCTCTCTTATCCAGTCTGTTCATACGAGCCACATTCATGGTTGTATGGCCAAGCATAGCTTCACTATGATTATCTCCAGTAGTTTTGTCTTCTACCAAAAGGGTATTTATCATATCCCGATATTCCGCGTAGGTATAACGATTTAGTTGCGTTATATCTTGTTCTAATTTCATACGAAGAAATACGTTTTTGCTATCCATTGCTGACTATCTATCTTTTCTTATTAGCCAAATAGCAACCAAAATACAAAGTAAACCACCAATTTGACTTGGCGTAATACGTTCATTTGCTAAAAAGCCCCAAAACAATGCGACTATCGGAATGAGGTAGGTGACAGAAGTTGCAAATAAGGTATTCGTTTGCTGTATGAGCCTATTGAACATCACAAGACTAAGTGACGTTCCGAAAATAGCTAGTAGAGCGATGGCACCTACAGACTTGAGGTGTTGTGTGTTTCCTGTATCAAACTCAAAGCCGAGGTAAATAAGTAGACCTATTCCAAATACGGATATCATAGCGAGAGGGAAAGCGGCAACAAGAAGAGGAGGGTAATTATCTAGTTTTTGTTTTATGATATTGACATTGATACCGTAGCATAATGCGGCTCCTACAGCCAATAGAGCATAGCGAATATCAAAGTCTATCTCTTTGCTCATAATTAGAAAAAAAGCTCCAAGTAATCCAAAGACTACGCCATAAATTTTCAATTTATTAAATTTTAAGCCTAAAAACAATACTCCAACCAGTAATGCAAATAGAGGCGTAAGACCGTTTATGGCTCCGGCAAGCGAGCTCGATATTTTGGTCTGAGCGGCGGTGAATAAAAATGCAGGAATAGCACTACCCAAAAAACCGCTAATGATAAAATACTTAAAATCTCCTTCTTTGATTTTTAGTTTATTCCACTTAACAAATGGGAGTAGAGCAATACCTGCAAATGCAATACGCATAGCGGCAACTTGATAGCTGCTGTATACCTTCAATCCCTCTTTCATAAGTATGAAGGAACTGCCCCAAATGAGAGCGAGAATACCTAAAAACAAATAGGGGTTTACGGGTTTTTCGCTCATTGATTTTTACGTTATGTATGTTGTGCAAAGGTAAATAGAGTATCTAGGAAAGCTAAGATAAAAGTGCCGTAATTGTAAACCATTGGAGGAGGCTATTGGTCTGTAATGGTTGGCTGTAGAGTTAATTAAACGTTTAACTGAAGCGAAAACTTTAGGAATGGGTAATTAGCCTCTTCCGCCCACTCAAAACAGTTGACTATTTACGTACTACTTGTAGCAATTCCTTAGCCCACTTTAAGGTGACGAATGAGGTGTTAGGACGTTACTTTTTTTTACACGACCAAGAGTATTGGAATGTAGCAATCTCTTCATCCTTTTCGTTGTACGCTTTTACGGGTAGATGAATAATATCTCCTTCTTTGGAATCAAGCATTTTTTGAATAAAAGCCTCTGCATTTTCCCCTTCTAAGCATTGGAAAGAAATGTTGCCAACGGCTTTTTGCGTAAAACTTGCTTGTGTATTAATAAGCAACATGGAGAAGCGTGTTTCCTTATTCATGTATTGAAAAAGGAGCAATCCTGTAGCCAACTCTGCTGCCATGTGCATGGCTGCAAAATACATTGATCTAAAAGGATTTTGATTGATCCAACGAAAACGTAAGCTTGTTGTAATTCCTTCTGTATCAAAAGCTCTTACCTTCACGCCTGCTAAGAAGGCAAGTGGTAGTTTGCGAAATAGAAATAGTCTCATGGATACAGAAACGGCGTTTTTTCGAAACTGGAGTGATTTATTCATTACTGGTTGAGCTGCTCTACTTCGTCTGGTTCTAGGTTTAGGTCTTCGGCTATTTTAGTCTTGAGAGGTCTAAAATACAGTACGAATACTCCAGCCATGAGTCCGTAGAGTAGTAGGTTTTGTCTGCCGGAGATAGAGAAGCCTACCGCACCAAAAAGTGCCGTACCTGCTAGCATGGCCCAAAGTATAATCATACTCGCTCTGTATCCTTCTAACTTTTCAGTTAAAGAAGATTGCTGTGGAATATTCTTAAAACGTTTGTTGATAACAAATCGAGCCCCAAAGAAAGACCCTATTCCGAAAATAGGGAGTAACAGTTCTAGGATTTTATATGCATCCAAGGGTTCTAATTGTTTGCCACTCTGTACCGTGAGCGTGTATAGAATACCTACAGATACTGCGATACTCAAACATAGCAGTAAGTGTATCATTATCATTGATCTAAAAATGGCGTATGGCGTTTGCTTCTGGTTCATAATAAACTTATTTGGTCACCGCTGGTAAACGAATCCTTATCCTCATCTTTCTTTTCTTTGGATGGGAGCTCTGGCAATGCTTCATCAGGTATTTCTTTTAATTCAGGTTCAGACTCTTTTGCTTTTTTAGCAATTGTCTTTTTGGCTATTGGTTTTCTAGTAGGAGCAGGAATATCAGCAGCTTCCGTAGCATTTTCTGTTTCCTTGGTATCAACATCAGGAGTGTTTTCAATTGCTGGTGTTGTATCATCTCCACTTTCTGGTGGACCAGTCTCATCATCTTCATCTTTTGGTGGTGGAGGTGGTGGCAATAGTTTTGCCTTGACGAATTCTTTACCACACAACTTATTACCTATGCTCTTCCAGCCTTTTACGTCTATGAATTCCACAAGGTTAACAGTCTCTGTTTTCTTCTCTCCAGATTTAGACTTGGTCGTAAGCTCTATGATAGGAATAGCGTGTGTAGCTACTAGCACCATCTTACTTCCCCATCCTTCGGTGATGAATGAGAATTTCTTATCCGTAGATGCAGTTTCTATA
>CAWVTO010000067.1:0-9495 GCA_963932895.1 uncultured bacterium | reverse complement strand
GTCGGTACCTATATCTACAAATACAGATTTGCCAGACGCTATAGCTTGTGTTTTTGCTTGTTCTAGGTTGGCCTCACTTAGCCAAGCGATGCTTGGTGCTTGAGTTTTTGTGGCAGTAATTGCTTTCGTCTTTGATTTACACGCCGTAAATCCTCCTAGTATCAAGTAGTATTAAAAGTTCTATTCATTCTTTCTTTTATCTGAGTTACCAGAAAGAACGAGTGATTGAGGTGTTACTTACTCAGTGCCTTACTTCAATGCATCAAGAATTTTGTTGCGTTGAGTGTCACTCAATTCCATTTGCTGCTTTTCACGTTGTTGTGTTATTTTTTCAATAGCCTCATCTATGAGGGCACTGTCTTTGTAAAAATCTTGGCAATTAGAACACATTTTAAGGTGCATTTTTAGCTTCACTGCCTCTATTGGATTCAAGGTCCTAAAGGATGCTTTACTATCAAGCAAAGCAGCTTGTCTACATGACATCAATACTATTCTCATTAGAAAGTTCATGTTAATTGTCTTTCCAGTTTTGGTTTAGGCATATTCGTAATTGTTGTTTAGCTCTGTGTGCTATCTGCCATAGGTTAGACGGAGAAATTCCTAAATCCTTACAAATTTCTGATCCCTTTTTATGATCGATGTATTTTCCTACCATTACACCTTTCCAATTTGCAGGTAAATTGTCTATGCACTTGGCGAGTACTTTTAAGAACAGTGGATTATCTAGTAAATGCTCTTCTGTATTGGCCCAAAGTGGGTCTTGTACTTTATTCCACAAGCCGTTGCTATCGAAGTTGTCATCGTCCATATTTTTGCCTTGCAGCGTAGTTTGGTTTACGCTCTTTTGCGTATTGCTTGCTCGGTAATAGTCTATTATTTTATTATTCAATATAGTATAGAGCCACGTTTTAGGGTTGCTTCCTGGTTTGTATTTTTCATAAGACTTGAACGCAGATACCATTGTGTCTTGAACCAAGTCTTCTGCCGTTTCTTTACTGCTGGTTTTGTAAAAGGCCCAAGAGTACATATCATCTCCGTATTTAGCTAGCCACTGGCTAATAGCAGAGTGAGAATCCAAGAGTTTTCGTGCTTCCATAATAGTACAATATTACTATTATTTAGACAAAATTATAACATTGTTTTAAGAACGCCTCTCCTTGGCACTATCGTAAGATAATAACAGGCTAGGTAACAAGATTAAATTGCTAAGTAAAGCAATGAAAAGTGTCAATGCTGTAAATAGTCCCAAGGCTATGGTACCTCCAAAATCTGAGAAGACGAAGATGATAAACCCAAAGAAGAGGATGACTGCTGTATATATCATACTGGTGCTGATCTCCTTTTGCACCTTGGCTACAGCTTCTGATATACTGGCAGAATTAGTAAGTTCCATTTTGTATTTGGTCAGAAAATGTATGGAGAAATCTACTGCAATACCAAATGCCACACTGAATACAAGTACCGTACTTGGTTTAAAATTCACACCAAAGAATCCCATTATACCAGCGGTAAACAATAAGGGAATTAGGTTTGGAATAATGCTTATAACAATCATTCGCATGGACTTAAAAATACTGGCCATAAGCAATGATATTATTATAAATGCAATAAATAAACTCATCAATAAATTACTGATTAAATAATCGTTACCCTTCAAGAAGATAACGCTTGTTCCTGTTATGGATAAGGCTACATGTCTGCTGCTATCCAATGGAGTGTAGCTCACTTCTCTGAATGAGTAATACGTGGTGTCAAAAGTGTTCGTAGCAGAGTCGAGCAAAACGATATCACTAATGGAATCGGTAAAAATATCCTCTGTGTTCTTTCTGAAATTAAATATCGTGTCTGCAATAAGACTTACTTCTCGTTTCAGTTCTTTTATCCTAACACTACCCACATCTGCCATTTGTACACTTACGCGAGCCTTGCTGTTATCCGTGTTTACGAGGCTGTTTATCATACCCTCATTGGTTTCACCTTGTGGTACAGCACTTAAAATACTCCCTAGATCCAATACGCTTGGTGGCCGGTAGCGTCTTGGGTCGCCACCGTAGTACGCTTGGTTTAAGAATTTCATGGTCTGCGAGATACTCACCGGTTTACTGAATTCTGGATACTCGATCAGTTTACGTTCCAATAGGTCAATATTGAGCAATGTACGCACATTAGAAACTCCTTGAGCTTTCTTGGTGTCTACCACTATCTCAAATGGCATAACACCGTTTATATTTCTTTCAAAAAATTTAAGATCAAGATAGAGTTTATCTGATTTTGAGATGTCATCTACCATGTAGCCTACATTTTTGAGCAACGCCATACCCATAAATGATGCGGTAACTGTGGCTATGGTTACAATGTAAATCCACTTACGCTGTGTTTGGACTAAGCGGCCTATACTATCAATCAAGTTGTTCAAAAACTTGTAGTCTAAGTGCTTGGTATGCCTTGCCTTAGGTGCTGGTAGATAGCTGAATAGGACTGGTATCAAGATCATAGAAATCAAGAAAACAGCCATAATAGCTAAGAAGGCCGTAAGACCAAATTCTTGTAGCACAGAACTCCCTGTAAGCACAAATACGCCAAAACCTACCGCAGTAGTAAGATTGGTAAACAATACGGCACGTCCTACCTTAGATATGACGCGTTGCAGTGATTTTATTTGATTTTCATGCGTTCTGTATTCTTCGTGATATTTATTCAGTAAGTAGATACAATTGGCAATACCAATGACCACTATAAGTGGCGGCAGCAGACCAATGAACATCGTAATCTTAAAACCCAGTGTTACTAAAATTCCCATACACCATATAACTCCCACTACTACGGTAAGAAGTGAGAAGGCTAACGTTGGGAAACTTCTGAAGAAAAAGAGTAAAATAAGTGAGGTAAGTGCCATGGATACAAGCGTGAAGCGTACAAGCTCCTGACGTATCATCTGCGACATTTTGGTACGTATAAACGGTAGCCCAGAGAAGTGTACGTCTACATTGTATGCTGTACAGATATTTGTTATTTGTTTTTCTATGCCATTTACAAAGGGTACACGGGCCTTTGTGTCTAGTATAGACTTGTCCAGTGTTATCGCCATGAGCGTAAAGTCAGAGCTGTCCTTGAACAATAAGCCTTCATAAAAACGCAAGTCATTCAGTTTGACAAATAGTGAATCTAATTCTGCCTGACTTGTTGGTTTACGTTGGATGAAATTTTGTGGATGTAGTGTTGCTTTTTCATACGTCTGCCCTTCAAAACTATCCAGCATTACTTGCTTATCCAGTTCTATTAAGTTAGCAATAGAGAGTACTTGCTTAATGTTCTTGGTAGTATCTAAATCCAGGGTTAAATCATACCAAGCATTGAAAAAATCGAGATTACGAAGTTGAGCAGTGTTTATACCCACCACCATAACACTTCCGTCGTCACCAAATATCTTTTTAAACTCTTGATAAGCCATCATATCCGCATCATCGTCTGGGACAAACTTTGGATTGTCATAGGCTAACTGCACGTTGAGTGTTTGGTACAGCATAAATGCCGTACATATCACCAACGATATGATGAGTGCTAGTCTATTGCGAAGTATTGTATTTGCTATCTTTTCCCACATATTAAAACGCCTGCAAAAGTAGCAAAATAGACACCATCTCCAACCTGCGTATATGTATACAGCATATTATCTATTTATCTGTTGTGTATTGGTGTTTTGGGAGTAGCTTTTGATTTACACTAAGACCACAATTGGTTGGTGTAACCTCCGTTTGCGACTCTCTTTTTTATGACTGTTTGCCACACAAACTTCCATATTGGTGGACTAAACCTCAGTGTTACTCTCACTTGCAAGATCTAGATGGCCTATGTCGTAGCCATTCAAGAAATCGCGAATAGCCATTTGGCGTTTGCCTTGTATTTTTATGTTTTGTAAAGAGATGAAACCATCTGCAGCCGCTACTTTGAGGTATCGTTTGCCATCGCTTATGAAAGTGCCAGAGTTTAAGTGATGCTCTACAAACTCTGCCTCTACGTTATATACAAGTAGTTTTTTACCATCAAAGGTGGAATGGGCTACGGGGTACGGACTGAGTCCACGTACCGTATTGCGAATACGTGCTGTAGTTGTATTCCAATCAATCTCCGTATTGGTCGTAAATAGTTTTGGAGCAGCTTTCAATTCTCCGTTGTCTATTTGTGGAATTTGTTTCACTTCATCACTCGCTATTTGGTCCAGAGTTTCTATGACCGCATCTGCCCCAATGTGCATCAGTTTGTCATGCAGTGTTCCGACCGTATCATCATCCGTAATTGCACAGGTTTTTTGCACCAAAAGATCTCCGGTGTCTATTTCGTGCTTTAGTTTAAAAGTACTTACACCCGTCTCCGTTTCACCGTTTATTATGGCCCAATTGATAGGAGCAGCACCACGGTATTGTGGTAGGAGTGAGGCATGTAGATTATACGTACCCATGGGCGGCATATCCCAAACTACAACGGGTAGCATTCTGAATGCAATTACGACTTGTAGGTCTGCTTTGTATGCTTTTAGTTCTTCTTGAAAAGCCTCGTTTTTCAGATTTGTAGGTTGCAAACAAGGTATGTTTTGCTCGCGAGCATATTGTGTTACGGGTGTAGCCATTAGCTTCATACCCCTGCCTCCCGGTCTATCTGGAGCAGAGATAACCGCCACTACAGTATAGCCGTTTTCCAGTATTCGCTCGAGGTGAAAACGAGCAAACTCTGGGTTGCCCAAGAAAATGATTCGTAAGTCCTTTTTACCCTTTGGCACTAGTGTATTCTATTGAAAAGTCTACTCCAGCGAATACGGCTTATCACATTCTTGTGTCTTCCGCCATAGATACCGTCTTGTTCTATACTCATCCATATAAAGAGAGCCTTACCTACTACATGATCTTCTGGTACAAAACCCCAATAACGCGAATCTGCACTTCGGTGACGGTTGTCTCCCATCATGAAGTAATAGTTCATATTCACTTTGTACTCGGTTATCTCTTTCCCGTCTATGTATGCTTTGCCTTCTTTTATAGCATACGAAGTATTGCCTTCGTACTTTTCTATCAAGTCTTTGTAGATCCACATGGTGCTACTGTTTATAGGCAATACGTCTCCTCTTTTGGGAACGTATATCGTACCATAATTATCTCTACTCCAAGGCAATTGGTCGGGTATATGGGGAAATACTTCAGGGTACTTTCCTGCCTTATCTATTTTAGGCGTAATGTCTACTACACCCGGAAACTCAGCCAGTTTGTCCCGGTTTTCTTCCGTCATGAATAACTCGTAGTATCCCGTACCGTTGGTTCCGTATTCTGAAATGTCCATTTTCTCCAAATCTCTACGACCCACTGCAGTACTGGTTTGCATAGCGTAGCTCATTTGTCCATTAACGGCTACTCTAGAGGGTTTTCCGTTGATGTATACCACACCATTCACTACCTGTAGACTATCGCCGGCTATAGCTACACAACGTTTTATGTAGTTGGTCTTTTTGTCAATTGGTCTATCGTCTTCTCCGGGGTAATTGAAAACCACAATATCGTTGTTCTCTATGTCCTCTACACCTGGTAGTCTGTAGTACGGAAGTTTTAATGCTTCGGAGTATGACTTGCCACCTACTACGGGTAGCTCTTGGTGTACAAAAGGAAAAGAGATAGGTGTCATGGGTACGCGTGCTCCATAGTTTATTTTACTCACAAAAAGGAAGTCTCCGCGTAGCAGTGATTTTTCCATAGATGAAGTAGGTATCTGGTAGGCTTCTATAAAAAAAGTACGAATGAGTGTAGCGGCTATGATAGCAAACATGGCAGCATCTATCCATTCGCCACCCGATACTTTATTGCGAAACTTGTACCGGAACATGTAGTATACCCAAATAGCTACTTGCCAAAATACAAAGTAGATGAGGGGTGAGATAATACCCGCATCCGTATGAACTACTAGGAGGATAAAGGTGAGTAAATTAATGATACTGAAAACGATGTAAAAAATCGCTGCTCGTTTACTGAGCAGTTTCCAGTCTTCTTTTAGGTTTAATTTCATGCGGTATTATGTTTATTTAAAAATTCAATAAATCGTTCATTTTGAATACGCCTTTTTTATGGGCTACCCACTCGGCAGCTACTACTGCTCCTTGGGCAAAACCCAGGCGGCTTTTTGCATTGTGGCTTAGGGTTATTTCATCTATTTCGCTTTCGTACGATATAGCATGATAACCCGGCACACCTTCTCTGCGTTTGCTCTTTATCTGCAAATCAAACGGAGTATTATCGGGAGTTTCTCCTTCTAGCAGACCAATGTATTTCTTTTTTCTATCAAGGTTGCTTATTACGCCTTCAGCAAGCGTTACTGCCGTGCCACTCGGGTGATCTAGCTTTTGCAAATGATGGGTTTCTGTCATCTGTACATCGTACGCTGGGAAGTTATTCATTAGGCTACTCAACTTTTCATTGATATGGAATAAGATGTTTACACCAATACTAAAGTTGGTCGCTGTGAAAAGCGTTTTGTTCTCTGCAAGTGCCCGTGCTGCTAGAGCATCATAATGGTCGTACCACGCTGTGGTACCTACCACTACAGGTATGTCTGCATCAAAGCATTTGGCTATATTGAGATGAGCTACATCGGGCTGTGTGAACTCGATGGCCACATCAGCATCGTTGAGTTCAGACGTAGAAAAAGCACTGGAATCTATGGTAGCTACTACCTTGTGTCCACGGTCTGTAGCCACTTTTTCTATGGTTTTACCCATTTTTCCGTACCCTATTAGAGCTATCTTTAACATAAAGAGGACAAAATTAAAGCATAAGTTGGTTTAACTTTGTGTTTTCAATTTCAAGATTTGAACAAAACGCAACGAAAAGTATTGGGTCTATTTCTTCTGCTCGGCATTTTTGCCATTGCAGGAGCTTATTTTGTAGCATTCAAAGGCAATACTACCCCGCTAGACAAGGATTATTTTTATATCCAACACGATGATAGCTACGAGCGTGTAAGAGAAAATCTTATGCAAAAAAAGGTCATCAAAAATGTACAGACATTTGATTTGGTTGCCAAGCAAATGAACCTACGCAATACCTACAAAGCAGGAAGGTACAAAATAGCGAAGGAACTGAGCAACGTGGAGCTCGTGCGACTGATACGACAAGGCAACTGGAAGAAGGTAGTTGTAAAAGTACCGGTAGAAATGACCCGTGAGCAGGTGGTAGAGCACCTGGCCGAAAAACTACAACCTACCAAAGAGGAAATACGAGAAGCCTTAGACGGTGCGTGGGTACAGCAATGCGGTTTTACGGCAGAGAACAAGTGGAGTGTCTTTTTGCCGGATCACTATCATTTTAATTGGGCTACGCCAGCAGACAAGGTGATTAAGCGGTTTGTAGATGAGTATGCAGCTTTTTGGACGGCCAGCAGAAAACAAAAAGCCAAGGCACAAGGGCTCACCACAAAAGAAGCGGTAGTGCTTGCCAGTATAGTAGATGGAGAAGCCATACACGTAGACGAGATGCCCACCATAGCAGGCCTCTACCTCAATAGACTTAAAAAAGGACAATTGCTACAAAGCGACCCTACGGTACTTTATGTAGTAGGCAGAGAAGGCCGCAAACGGGTATTGTACTCCGATCTACGCCAAGACCACCCGTACAATACATATAAAAATGTGGGTTTGCCCCCGGGGCCATTGTTTGCCCCAGACAAGCGGGCTATAGACGCAGTACTGAGTCCTGCAAAGCACAGGTACATTTTCATGTGTGCACGGCCAGACGGTTCCTATCGCCACAATTTTACGGCAAGTATCGCACAGCACAACCGCAATGCGGCTGCCTACCGAAGGAGTTTGGATAGGCGAGGAGTCAGGAGGTAGCTAGCTGCTCATGTTTTGGTTTGCATTTGTCTGCAAGGGTTCAGCAAGTCTCCCTTTGGCTGATTGAGTGATTAGTGCCATGCTCGCCCGATAAAATTCACGTCGTGTTCGTTCTGCCTGTCCACTAATCTTGGTCGATTTAGAAAGCATCGCCGATAGCCACTGTTTGTATTCGTTCAGCAAGCGGGTGTTCATGGTTTGTAAGGAGTTGAAACCATTGAATCCTGTAGCCAAAAATTTGGGCTCGTGTGTTTCCAGGTATACACTGTTGTTATTCAAAGAAAGCTCGCATATGTAGAGATGGAAGTCTACTTGCCCTGCAGTAGCTTCATTCTTTTTAGAAGCCTGCCGAGCATCAGACATGAGGTCGTCCAATAGCTGTATTAGATCCATATACACCAGCCTAAGCGATTCCTCCGTTTCAAAAAAACCGCAATCCTGAAAATACTCTATCTGGCGTAAGGTGTTTTTTAAGGTGAGTTCTGTCCATACTTCTGTAGACGGAATGTCGCAGTAGAGTGTATGCATGGTCTGTGCCAGTGCTAGAGTGTCTGCGGGTATAGCCTCCGTATTAAATTTGAGCATGGTGTACTCCGGCTCTAGTAGTATAGAATGTTTCCAATAAAATAGCTTGAAACTAGCCAAGGCAGTGTACCCAAATTGCCTAAAAAACGGAAGATCCTCGCACACATTGTAGGTCATGCTGTGTTGTATGTCCCCTATTTTTTTGAAGCGTACGTGTACGTCTTCAAAATACTTGTCCAACTCGAGTGGGGCGTTGTACAGCGGTTTAAAAGAGAAGCTCACGTTCTCTGTGCCCGATAGAAGCTCATCGATGGATAAGCCTATTTTTTTTCGGAGCACCATAAGCTCATCCAGGGTGAAAGAAGTAGTACCCCGCAAGCGGCGATAGGCCCCCTCTTTGCTGATGTCTAAAATGCCTGCTATGGTTACCGCTACATTCTGGTTTTGGGGCAGAATAGCACGCAGTCTATTGTTGAGTTTTTTTAAATGGAAATTGTCACTATGTGTCATTTTTGTAATGGGTTTAAAGCGAATGTATGGAAAAATGACAATTTTTTTCGTCAACCATTAAAATGTGATATTCAAATTACATTTCTGTAGTATATAGTAGCATTTGTTTTTTGAGGTTGTCGTTTTGGGTCTTTATCTAGCCGTTTTTTAGGGCCAGTTTTGGAGGAAACAAATCGATATTACTATGAATAGAAACAACAAAACAACCAAAAGATGCAACCTTCTGATGCTCGGTATACTGCTTACTGCACTGGGTTACGCACAATTGCCCGAAATCTACATTACAAAGGTGAGCTACCGCGAAAAGAAAGAAGTAACCTACTCATTACCTAATGAGGGAGATGTAAAGAGCCTTACACTCGCAGAGCTATCGCAGTACCATGGCTACATGCAGTTGTATACCATGGACGAGTACGTAGATTATAATGGACATCTGTATACCGATCAAAATTTTATAGAAGAACGCGATGTACGCGACGATTGGATGGAAAGCTACAGCCGAGTAACGGTAGGCATTTTGTCCGTAGATGTATATACCAAGGAATCGGGACTACGAACCCAAATACCCAGACAACCAGATAAAGACAATC
>CAWVTO010000066.1:0-9508 GCA_963932895.1 uncultured bacterium | reverse complement strand
CTACGGGAGCGGTTTCGCGTATGATCTCCGTTACGGTTTTGGAGTACTTGGAGTAGGTGCCCGAGTTACCTTTTATGACTATACCTTGCGGGCAGAGGTGGCGAGCCATTTTCATGCTCATACCGCTATGTACTCCAAAGGTACGAGCCTCATAACTGCAGCTAGCCACCACACCTCTATCACCTACCCCGCCTAGCATTACGGGTTTATCTATGAGTCGCGAGTCTATGAGTCGCTCTACAGATACGTAGAAGGTATCTAGGTCCATGTGTACTATTTGTTTGGGCAATATTGTTATCTTTTTTGTTGATTATAATGTAACCATAAAGAAAAACGGAAAGCAAGAAAATGTGGATAAGAGAGAAAGAAAAAAGCGGATTGTAGAGTGCTTCCGTTGTAGAGGAACACCACGTATTCTGCTTAGTAGTTTGACCCTTAAAGATTTATATAGAATTAAACCCAGTTGAAATGGAATAAAGCCTCTTGGTGCTCCAAATCGACACGATTCTTAAGCGGGGGCAACTCACCTTTGAATTTTAGCACTATGATTTTTGGGCCAATAAAATCACGAGATATTTGTCAGGATAAGAGTCGGCAGTCAAAATTTCCATTGGAAGCATTATACCATTTTACGAAGTCGCTTGTACGGATTATTTTTTAGTGACCGCTTCAGTAGGCCTCGCATTTCCTCAGTTTTAGATAAGCAATATCCTACTTCGTGATAGAAAAACAAGAGAAATGATTTATAGCTAAGTATAAAATTATCGGCGTTTATGGCTGCAAACACACTGTTAGCTTTTTTGAAATCACCAGAGGATTGGTAGTATTGGGTTTGCATGAGCTTATACACCTCATTGTAGTGTGGCTCGCCATAATTATGGTGCTTTTTTTGTGATTCTATTTGTTCTATGAGCCACGCCTGAGCTAAAACATTTTTAGTGACAATAGAAATAACCATGGGTTCATAGAAAAGCTGAAACATATTGGTTGGATCAACGTATGTTTTGATAGCATAAAACAATTCTTTGGTATGTACCCGATCCAGTAAGAAGTTTGAAAAATACCTGCCCTTTAGAATAGGGTGCAATGGTTTTATCTCTTTGTTTTTAAGCAGAAAGAGGGTGGTTGGGGTACAATTTAAGTATGCTTTTGTGTTCAAAAGGCACTTCACAAAAACTTTGTTTTTGTAAAGTCTGCTGTTGAGCAACACACTTAAAAAGGACGAATAATAACCATCAAACGATGAGTAATCTACAAATATTTCAAATATGCAGGTTCTATAAAACCTAGACTTAGATAGTTTTAAAACTTCTTTTTTTGATAGACCATGCGTACGCAGTAGTATACCCACAGAGTTGCCCAATATGAGCTTTTGCTTGTATCTAAACTTTTCGGGGTTGAGGAAATCCGAATTAAATAATCGAACCAATTCATCTATTCTGTGGTCAATTATATATTCTCTGGTGATGTTAATGAGAGGAAGCAGATAGTCCTCGTTTTTTAGCATATTGTCTTTTATCAAGGCTAATAGTGACTCTTGATTTGAGGAGAATAGGTGTTCGTATATCTCCAAACTAGCAGCCCAACTAATCTCATAAGGTGATTCTTTTCGAAACTGGTAGTAAGAGCCGTACCCAACGTAAACACTTAACGTATTTAACGTGTCTATACGCACTTTTACGGGTGGAGCTAAGCCATATATGCGTCTGAGAGTATTGTAGTTTATGCCATTACCCGTTTGCTCAAAGATTACTTGTGCTAGTTTTTCACAATCCCCACGATTCAGAATCTTAGTCCCAAATTTCTTTTCAATAGCTTCTTTTAAATTAGACTCCACGTATCTTTTTGTATCCTGAGTGTATCAAATGTACACCTAATTTTTAATTATAATTAACGATGCAAAACACAATTTTTCACTTTTCGCACTGCCGCCAGGCCTCGTACACTACCACAGAAGCAGCATTGGCAATATTTAGCGAGCGGGCACCGCTTACCATAGGAATAGACATACACGAGTCGAGGTGTTGGCTAGTTAGTGATTCGGGGAGACCCATATCTTCTCTTCCAAAGTAAAGAAAGTCGTTGGGTTCAAAACGAAATTCTGTATAGGACTTGGCGGCCTTTTTAGTAGTAAGGAAATGCCTGTCGCTAAAAGGGTGTTTGGACCAGAATTCCTCAATTGTGTCGTATTCTACAAAGTTAAGGTCTGCCCAATAATCCATGCCTGCACGTTTTACTTTTTCCTCATTTATAGCCTTAAAACCATAGGGTTTGATAAGGTGGAGTATACAACCCGTAGCCACGGCCAATCGACCAATGGTTCCTACGTTGCCGGGCATTCTAGGTTCTAGTAAAACAATGTGAAACATAAAGTGCGGTAAATGTAAGTTGTATACAGTAACAAAAAAGAATGAACGAAAGAGACCGTTTGAATTTTCAGTATCATTGTATAAGAATGAGGGCATTAAAATTAATAGGATTACTAGGTATAAGTGTACTATCTTATGCTCAAAACTATGTAGACGTACTCCACTCGGAGTATACTGCTACACCACAGAATGCTTTCGAAAACGCAGATAGCACTACAGACCTACAAAAGGTCAATATTAACCTCACTGTACCGTTAAAACTAAAAAATGGTAACGCAATCATTACAGGAGTTGTCTACGACAGGGTAGATACACGTTTGTGGCAATACACAGAAAAAATGCCTGTTTCTTCCTACATACTCAAGGTAGGAATGAACCTAAAACACTCGGAAAAATGGAGCACAACTGTTCTGCTTCTTCCTAAGCTAGCATCGCGTTTTGAGAAAAAAGTAAGTCGTCAAGATTTCCAATTTGGGGCTTTAGGCTTAGCCAAAATGAAGAAGAGTGAGCATATGACATATAAGTTTGGTGCGTATGTAAATGGCGATAAATTCGGTCCTTTTTTGGTTCCACTCTTTGGGTTTTATTACAAAAATGAAAAACTAGAAATGGATGTAATAGTACCGTCGTATGCTAAGATAAACTATAGTATCACACCCAAAGTGACGGCGGGTATTAATTGGAGAGCCACGGTAAAATCCTACAATCTAAACGGTCCTACTATAATCACACCTGCCAATGTAACACAACCGTTTTATTTGCATCACTTGTCTAATGAGGTTGCCGCACACGTAGGCTTCGAACCCATAAAAGGTGTGATAGTAAGAGGAGTGGCAGGCGTGTCGCTAGGGCGTTCTTTTCGCGTATATCAGAACGATGACAAGATTGACTTTGGGTTAAGTCTCTTCCGATTTGGTGACGACAGGATTCCGTTGAACACAGACTATGACAACGGACTATTCTATAGGGCTGAAATTGCTTATAGAGTCTACTTGGACTAAGGGTTGTATAACGAGCAGCTTGGTGTGGATGTAGGAGCTATCTAACACCTCTAATTGATACTTTTTGCTTAATTTTTTATACGTGCTTTGGTGCGATATAAGTAACGTGTCGTTAGGCTGTAGGTGATACAACTCCGTTCTTTTTATGTCTAAACCTTGCTCTATATTTAGTTTGTTTAAGTAAAACCTGTGGGGCTCATATCCGTATTCTTCGTCAAGCAATATTTTGGTATTGGAGCTAAGGTTGGTAACGTGTTTCTCGTCTTTTAGGTAATGTGAAATACCGTTGGTTTCCCATTCAAAATATTTTTCTTGAGGACTAGAAGTGTATTCGTACGCTTTTTGAAAACTTAAAGTAGCCAAGATAGACAGTGGGATAATCACCCAAGGCGTTCGCTTTGTTCCTCCTTTTATCAGTAAATAGACACTTATAGAAACAGCCCCAGCTAGCATAGGAATTGCGGGTGCTAGATACCAAAAGTTTTTAGTACCGCTAGATATTACGAGTAGAAACACGACCGAAGGGAAAACCCAAAAAGCCCATTTGCGGTCAATGTTTTTAGTAAAAAACGGGGTCAAAACAATCAACAGAAACGACCATACCCAAAACTCCATTTTACTACTTTGAATCAAGTCAAAATAATATCCAAAACCTGCATCTTTGAAGGTGACCTCCTTAGCGGTATTGAAAAAACGAGGAAAAAGTTCCCATGTCCATATCAAGTTTAAATATCCGGGTTGTGCTTGCTCTCGAAGAAAGTAGTAGGCAAATACAGGAGCTATCGCAATTAAAAAAGCAAAGTAGGTGTGCTTGCTTTTTAGTAGGTCTAGCATCTTTCTGTCGTATAGCAAAAAGAAAACAAGGCCGGGAAGCACCATACCTATAGCCACACTTTTGCAAAGTATTCCCAGAGCTATGCTTATACCTGCTAGGTAGATATACTTAGGACGTAGCGTTGTACTATATTGGTAGATAGTGTAAAACAGCCACATGCTTATACAGACAAGCAATGCCTCGTGATCTCCAAACCTGCCAGCGTGCTCGGCGTAGAAACCAGCAGATGTGGCGGTAATAGTAGCCGCCAATAAACCCAGAAACGGGTTGTCGGTCATTTTGTAGATAAGGGAGAAGAGCAGTAGCAAAGTGATAATGCTAAACAATACAGAAGGCGTGCGTATACCCAGTTCGTTGAGGCCAAAAATGTGTAGAGAGCCAACCTGAAACCAGGTGAGCAGGGGAGGTTTTAGTTCGTATGTTTCTGGAGCAAAGTTGAACGTACGCACCAACCAGTTATTGGTTTGGTACATTTCTATAGCATTTACAGCGTTTCGTGATTCATCCCATATTCGCATAGGAAGCAGATCCACTTTGAGCCATAGCGGAAGAGTTAGGACAAAAAGTCCCAGTATAGAAAGGAATAAGTAAAGAAGCTTTCTGGTGCTCACTGCTTTTTTAGTTGAGAAATAATTTCAAAAATAAGTACTTTATGTTGCCAATGCCCCTCATTCTTCAGCGTCTTTTTGGTGCAACACTGTTAGCTTGGTGTATTTGTATGAGCTATCTAGCACTTCGACCCCGTAGTCTATAACAAGACTATCGTATACCATTTTATGATGGCTTAGTATCGTGTCTCCTATGGCTAGTTCGGGGAACGAGGTTCGCACTATTTCTAATCCCTTATCTTTTTTCAATAATTTGAGGTAAAAGCGGTATGCTTCATGAGCATTGTATGGCCTCAATAGTATTTTGGTGTTTGAGCTAACATTCTTCAGGTGATTGGGCTCTGTAAGAAAGTGTGAAATACCATAACTTTCCCATTCATTCCCTTTTTCGGCAGGGTGCAATGCATATTCGTAGGCTGTTTTATATGTGCTTAAGCCTATGAGCAATACGGGTAAAAGAGCAACCATACCCACTGTTTTATACTTTTGGAACAAGTGAAAAACGCTTATAGCTATTAGTCCGGCAAAGATTGGAATTACGGGTGCTATGTACCAATAGTGCTTGGTGCCGGCAGACAGAATGAGCAGGAGGGTAAATCCATTTACAAACCAGAAAAACCACTCCATGGTAAATTGGCGTTTTACCAATGGAATTAAGACGGTAAAAGGAACAAGGACAGACCATAAAACAAACTTTTCTGTGTACATGAGCTCAAAGTAGAACCAAAAGCTGATGTATCTAAAATCATGTGTTTCTGAGGTATTCATGAACCGCGGTAGCAGTTCGCCGTGCCATACGGTATATAGGTAGTCGGGTTGAAAATAGGTTCTACCCAGGTAGTAAGAAGCAATAAGCAGTAGCGAACCAAGTGTAGCGTAGTAGAGGTGTTTGTTTGTAAATAAGCCAGTAAGACGATTAAAAAACCACAAGCACAAAACAGAGCCTGGCAATATCATGATGATAGCAATGCTTTTGCACAAAACACCCAAGGTGATAGCGGCTCCCATGCAGTAGATATAGTTACTTTTGGGATTGCGTGAGTAGCTATATAGGCAATAAAGAAACACCAATATCAAGAGGATTAGTAGTGCTTCATGGTCTCCAAATCTGCCTGCGTGATCTCCATAGAAACCTGCAGAGGTTACGGTAATGAGTGCAGCAAGTAGGCCTGGCCACTTCTTGTCTGTTATTTTGAAAACAAGTAGAAACAGTACAAACAAAGAAAGAATAGAAAAAACGACCGATGGTAGACGAATAGATAATTCACTAACCCCAAGTGCTTTTATAGATAAAACCTGAAACCAGATAAGGAGCGGAGGCTTACAGTCAAAAGTGTCGGGTTGGTAGTCGTATGTTCTTACAAGCCAGTTGTGCGTTTCAGACATCTCTAGGGCATTCACAGCATTTTGAGCTTCGTCAAACAAGCGTATAGGCAAACTATCTACTTTGAGCCAAAGGGGGATGGATAATACCACCAAAAACGCCCCTACGAGCAACCATTCAGCAAGTACTTTGAATCTGCCAGAGGTCATATACTGGACTCAAATAACAAGTCGCTTTTGGTCTTTCCTTCCTTCAAGGCAAAGTACATTTTACGGGCATCTACGGCAAATAGACTCGTATTATATTCCAGCACAAGTTTTTCGAAAAGAGCCTGTGCTCTTTCCTTATCGTCTAGTATGAATAGTGTAATATATGCAGAGCGATACAAAGCATTGTCTGCAAGTATGTCTTCACCATATTTTTCATATATGGTAGTGTATAGCTTGTTGGCGGCTTCATAGTCTCCTTGCTTTTCTTGCACACGTGCTTTTAGATAAAATATCTCATCGTTTAGCGTATGATCAGGATATTTGAAAGGCAACATAGTGAGGATCTCTCTACACTTTTCTATCTTATTTTGGTACAGATAAAATTCCGCAGCAGCATATTCTTTCATAGCATCTTCCGTGGTATCTAGACCGGTATTGTCTTGTATCAGAAGACTTAATTCTATAGCATTATTGCTAATTAGCTGGGTTGTGGCGGTTTTCAAAATATCCAATTGGCTTTTTGCCCAATCGAAGTCTCCTGTATAGTAGCTTAGTTTAGCGTTTTTGAATTTTGCTTCTTGTCCAAGGGCATCTTCTTTGAACTGCTTGTCTACTTGCCCATACATTAGTTTAGCGTCCCATATATTATTTGCAATAAGGTAGGCGTCACCAAGAAACAGCTTGCTTTCGGCTACAAAACTAGCTCGTAGCCTTGGTGTTTGAATGATTTCTTCTAAAAGACGAATACCCGCAGGAACATTGTTGTTATAAAAAATGTGCAACTCGGCTAGTCTAAATTGGCTCCTTGCCGTAGCGTAGGTTACTCCCTTTGAGCCCAAATAGGTTTGAATCTTACCAATAAGCGAAGCCACTTCAAGCGTATCTGGAACCAGAGAACCCGTTGTTTTCAAGTACAAAGCATTAATCAGTCCGTTTTTCCCAGCGTCAAAGTTAGGAGCACTTTCGCCCAGTTCTATGACGTAGGAGTAAGCATCTATAGCAACAGCGTATGCTTTGTTTTTCACACATAAGTTTGCGAGTTGCAGCACGCGAGAACCTTGATTATTGTTTCTTTTATCTAACGAAGTTGTTTGTCTTAGGGCAGATGTATATTTTTTCTGCTGTAGAAAAACCTCCAGAAGCAATTCGTCATACACCTGATTGCTTGGGTTTTTCTGTGCGTACTGTAACGCTCTACTTTGCAAGTAAGTTGCGTCTTCCTCCTCGTCAAACACCACGTCAAGCATTTTAGTAGCATAGTCAAATATGCCTGCATCTAGTAGGAGTGCTTCAAGTGTAAGATTGGTAAGCTTTTTTGTATTATTGGTTGATCTATATGCTTGACTTAGTTCCTTGTAGAACACAAGAATACCTTGTTTTTTTGCTCCTTTTTCTAGAGCCGATATACTTTCTTGGGTAAGCCCCCTTCTGCTATAACTCTGCGAAAGAAAGGTCACACTCCCTCGGTCGTTGGCGTATGAGCGGGTTAGTTTGTCAAAATACTTTTCTGCAGCTTCTTTCTTGTCAAATTGCAAATAAACGTAGCCCAAATCTACTTGGTAGTTCAGCTGCGAGGGGTTTTTATTTATTTGTCTATTTACAAGTTTGGTTGCGTCTTTTTCATTTTTTAAAGCAAGAAGAGTGTTGAGATAGTTTTCGTAGATATAGACCGACTTGGGCTCTTTTTTATAGAGTTTTTTATACAAGTTCTCTGCTTTTTCATACTCTTCGTTATCAAAAAATTGAGCAGCAAGTTTTTCATCCGTACTCTGGGCAAATGCCAAGACAGAAAAGCATAGTGCGATATAGAATGCAGCAAGTCTCATTTTTTGGATGACTACACGAAGGTAACGAAGATATGTGGCTTGTATTTCAAAAAACGACTGTAAATACACCGCACGAAAGGAAATAGTAGGTCAAAACGTACAAAAACCCCATCTGATCATAAATAAATTAGGTCTAAACCTATGTTTAGACCTACTTTTGTTCGGCAAATAACAAATCTATTATTTGCACATGTCTCAATCCAAATTTTCTAAAATTGCTTACCACGGTTTAACGTTTGACGATGTCTTAGTTTTGCCCAAATATTCTGAGGTATTACCACGCGATACAAGTACCAAAACCAGGCTTACGAAGAACCTTACTATCAATATACCGATAATAAGTGCGGCAATGGATACAGTAACAGAGGCGGAGTTGGCTATTGCCATAGCTCGAGAGGGCGGAATAGGCATTGTACACAAGAACATGAGCATAGCTCAACAAGCAGCCGAAATCAAAAAGGTGAAACGTTCTGAGAGTGGAATGATCAAAGATCCGATTACATTGAAAAAAACCAATACCCTTGGCGATGCACTCAATGTGATGAAAGAAAATAGAATAGGCGGGATTCCTATTACCAATGACGTCAATCAACTGGTAGGCATTATTACCAACAGAGATTTGCGTTTTCAGGTAGACTTAAGTACAAAAATTGAGGATGTGATGACTACAAATGACCTTATTACGGCAGTAAAAGGTACTGACCTAAAGGAGGCAGAATATACCTTGCAGAAGTATAAGATAGAGAAATTGCCTGTGGTAGATTCTGAAAATAAACTACTTGGTCTTATCACATTCAAGGATATTCAAAAGGTAAAGAACCATCCAAATGCTTGCAAAGATGAGTTTGGTAGGCTTATGGTTGGGGCGGCAGTTGGAGTTACGGCAGACACGCTAGAGCGAGTGACCGCACTGGTAGAACAAGATGTAGACGTAATAGCTATAGATACGGCTCACGGCCATTCTAAAGGTGTAGTAGACGAACTCAAAAAAGTAAAAGCGAAATATCCGAAGCTTCAAGTAATAGTAGGTAATGTAGCAACAGGTGCCGCAGCTAAGTATTTAGCAGATAACGGAGCAGATGCCGTAAAGGTTGGTGTAGGACCAGGTTCTATATGTACCACACGCATAATAGCAGGTATAGGTGTACCGCAACTTAACGCAGTTATGGAATGTGCTGAAGCTCTAAAAGGAACGGGAGTTCCCGTAATTGCTGATGGAGGTATACGGTATAGCGGAGACTTGGTAAAAGCAGTTGTTGCTGGAGCAGACGCTATCATGGCGGGAAGCTTATTTGCAGGAACCGAAGAGGCTCCAGGCGATGTATCATTCTACGAA
>CAWVTO010000065.1:0-9542 GCA_963932895.1 uncultured bacterium | reverse complement strand
GTGGTTTCTGGGCGTATGAGTCACTTAGTTTTGGTGGCTACTGGGCGTGGGATCCGGTAGAAAATGCTTCCTTAGTTCCTTGGTTACTGCTCATTAGTGGTATCCACCTTATGCTTATCAAAAAAGTAACCAATAGTTCTACCATAGCCGCCTACACATTGGTGATTTCTACATTTATTATGGTATTGTATGCTACTTTTCTTACGCGGAGTGGTGTGTTGGGAGATACCTCTGTACACGCATTTACAGACTTGGGCCTTGCGGGTCAGTTAATGCAGTTTGTAGTCCTATTCATTTGGCTTCCTATTGTAGCGGTTACCGAAGGAGCTCGCAAGCGTTGGTACATGATAATACCCGTGAGTGTCTTGGTGCTATTGCTTCCGTTTTACACCAAGTTGACTTTTTACCCGCTGCTCGTATTGTCTATACTCGGCCTTATCTGGTTTGTGTTAAATCTGAATAAAAATTTAGATAATAATGCGAGTGAAGATAATGTAAGCAGCAGAGAGTTTTGGATGTTCATCGGTTCTCTTATGCTCGTGCTTAGTGCTGTTCAGATCTTGGTAGGAACTTCAAAACCTGTTTTCAATAAAATATTTGGCACCAACATGGTGCCACCAGAAGATGTAATCGGGTACTACAACCTCTATCAGATGCCCATAGCTATTGCTATTGCCGTTCTTATGGCGATGACACAGTTTTTTAGATACAGAAACACCCCAGACATAGGCAAGTTGGCCAAAGAAATACTGATTACTGCGGCTATATCTGTGATGCTCACTGTGGGAGGTATATTCCTTTTCGGTATCACCAATCCGGTGTACGTTATCTTTATGCTGGCGGGTATCTATGCTTTCTTTGCTAATTTAGCGTATCTCGTTTTCTATGTACGCAAGGTCAAACTTTCGGGTTCGTCTATTGCACACATGGGTTTTGGGTTAATGTTGCTTGGTGTACTCGTGAGTAGTGCCAAGAAGCAAGTAATTACAGCAGATTTTAGTGGTCAGATGGGCAATTTTGATGAGGCAGCTCGTAGAGAGAATATGTTGCTCATCAAAGATGAACCAACTCGACTGGGTGATTTTATGGTAACCTATTTGGGTGATAGTACAGATGTAGATGATATTTACTTCAAGGTACATTATAAGAGTCTTGATGGTGAAGAAGAGTTTACGCTAATGCCTAACACGCAGATTAATGAGGACATGGGTGGTATTCTACCCAATCCAGATACGCGTCACTACCTTACGTACGATGTGTATACGCACATCACCTCATTACCCAAGCCGCTTACAGATAGTATACCTTGGGAGAATGTGAAAGAGTACACCGTAGAAAAAGGAGATAGTATAGTGACCAATAATGGTACGGTATATTTCACAGGAGTAGAGCAAGGGGATGGCAAGTCCATAGGACTTAAAAATACGACGTTAGCTAAAGCAATACTTAAAATAAAACGAGGTAATACTATAATAGATGCTGCTCCACTATTTGGTATCAATGCCAATACGTACTTTAGTATACGAGAAGAAGTAGCCGAAGCAGGATTGCGTTTTGGATTTGAGATACGACCCACATTGGGTGGTGAGCCAACGGCTGTACTGGAGATTTCAGAGACAAAACCGCAACCAAAATTCATTGTAATGAAAGGTATTGTGTTTCCATATATCAACTTCTTATGGCTGGGTACAGTGATGATGGTGCTTGGTTTTGCTATAGCCACATGGAATAGACTGGAGCTTAGAAAAAGCTAGATGAAATATAAAATCACATTTGTAGGAAGTGGCAATGTAGCTACCAATTTGGCTCATGCACTAGATGCTGCGGGTCATACTATAAATCAAGTGATAAGCAGGGATATAACCCATGCTAAAATACTGGCAAGCAAATTTGGAGCGTACTATGGGGATGAGCCGAGTGAGATGTATAAAGACGCTGACTTTGTGCTTTTATGTGTGAGTGATGAAGCCTATTTCAGCGTATTGGAGGAGCTTCCTAGAGAAATGAAGGCGATTGTGTGTCATACAGCTGGACCCGTAGGGATGGAAATCTTAGCGAACTATTCTGGAGACTATGGCGTATTCTATCCGTTGCAAAGCTTTAGAAAAGAGGAGGTGAAAGATATGTTACAAGTACCCTTGTTTGTAGAGTGGAGCTCCGATACGGTGAAAGAAAAGCTGCATAACTTGGCAGATTCTATTTCTAATAAAGTACGGGAAGTTAATAGTGTCCAGCGAGAGAAGTATCACTTAGCTGCTGTATTTGCCAATAATTTCACCAATGCGATGTATGCCGTAGCGGATGACTATCTTACTACCAATGGATTGGAGTTTAATAACCTGTTGCCTATTATAAAAGAGACAGCGGATAGATTAAAAAAAGGAAAGCCAAATCAATGGCAAACTGGTCCAGCCAAACGAGGAGATAAGGCCATTTTAGAGAAGCATCTTTCTATGTTAGAGGATGAGCAGCTCAAGGCTATTTATGCACAAATGAGCCATTTTATTGGTCAGAAAGCCCATTCTTAGGCTTTTTTACTTACCTTAGGCCTATAGATATAAGTAGAATGAGTAAGAGCGAAACAATACCCACAGAGACGTATAATATTTTTGCTATCTGTCAGGACTTTAGACAACGTATCGAGCAATTGAACCGTCTAAAAGAAGAAATGATGAATAAGCAAAAAGTTGAAGATTAATTTGCTTTGCAAAAAGAATGAAAAAGTACCTTTTATTTTTACTTTTAGCGAGTGTAGAATTTGCTGCAAATGCCCAAGTCGTTGATATTAATCCACTAGCAGAGTGGAAATTTATTCGATCTCAGGAGTTAGAACTGCAAGACAGAAGCATTTATCAGTTTGAGTTTCCGGCAGATACAGCCTATGAGTATTTGATTAATTTGACGATTAAAGAAGCGAACATAGAAACGTTCATTGCTGTTACAGATTTACAAAATAAACCGATAGGTGGTAGCTCACTAGAACAAAGAACAGAGCAACTACAGTTTGAGGTGCCCGCTTTAGACACGTACCGAATATCTCTTATCTATAAAGGCCCATCTACAGACGATGGTAAAACACCCATCACAGTAACACTCATCCGTAGACCAACCGTAGATTAGGAAGAAAATAATGCAGACTGGTAGCTAACCTAGTTTTCAGAATTACACGCATAAAAAAACCGCCAAGCATTGCTTAGCGGTTTTTTTGTAATCTTGTTTGGTTCTTATAACCATTGGTCGAAGGTGTCTCCACGTAGACCCAAACGAAGTGTTTCTAATGGAATTACTTCATTTGGAGCAATGTTTCCTAAGTTTACATTGTGACCATATAACGACATAAACCATACCTGCTGCACTTTTTGAGGAGCTTCCCAGAGTATAGTGTCCAATGGTATGTGTTGTAGTATCTCTTCTATTAGTCCTGAGCGTACTTCACCCGAGTTTCTAAAGATACCTACTGTGCCACTTTCACGGGCTTCCGCTATTACTTTCCATGCACCAGCTTCTATTTCAGCTTTCATCATGGATATCCACTTGTATGGCGGTATGATCTTTTCTGCATCCTTACTGCCTACTTCACTTAGTACGGTGAAGTCTTTTGCTAAGGAACGGATATATCCACACTTCTCTTCTTGGCTTATTTCTATACTTCCATCCGAAACTTCTGTATGCGTTATTTTGTATTTGTCTAGCAAACGTCTGTAGTCGTCAAATTGGCCACGTATTACGTATGCTTCGAAAAGCGTACCTCCAAAGTATACAGGAATATTTGCGTCGCTGTATATTTTTAGCTTCTCTACGAGCGTAGGCGTTACAGAGCTAGTACCAAAACCGAGCTTTATAATGTCTGTCTTGTCAGCAGACACTTCCAAGAAATCTTCTGCTTGTCTGGTGCTTAGACCTTTATCCATGACCATTGTAATACCATTTTGTCTTGGTTTTACACTTCTTTCTGGAATATTATTTAGTTTAAATTCTGGGTTTATCATTTGCGTTAATTCGTGTACAAATCTATAATATTTGTGATGTTTTCTATGTTTTCTGTGAAAGGAGAAAATTCAAACAGTAATATATGTGCTTCTGGATTCATACCCAGTGCAGCGTGTAAGAAATTATAACCCTTTTCAAAGTGACCAAGTGTGAAGCTATACGAGGCTATGCGGTAGTACATTCGGTGATCTTCATCGTGATCTTCTAGGTTCTCTAGAAGCAATTGCACACTATCCTCTATATCGCCCATTTCAAACTTGGCATGGGCAAAATCTAACAGTATTTCTGTAGTGTCAGAGTCTATGTCGTACGCTTGTTGGTAGTGTTTGTAGCAGCGTGTACTATTCTCTTGTATCAGGTATACTTCTGCGAGTTCTATGTGGTATAGGCTCTCATACTGATCTATATCGATTGATTTGAGTAAGTATCGTTCTGCTTCTTTCCATTGCAATGCTCGTTTGTATACGGTGCCAAGGCCAAAGTATGCATCACTGATGTTGGAGTTTATTTTAATGGATTTGAGGTAATAGTATTTCGCGGCATTGTCATCTTTTAAGTTTTCGTAGCACTCAGCTACATTGCAATAGACTTCTGCATCGCTCTCATCATTGTCCAGCGACAGTTTGAATGATTCTATGGCTTCCTCAAAGCGGTCTAGCTCCATTAGGCAATTTCCTTTGCCCAAGTGTCCCATTGTATTGTTTTCTTCAATCGCAATGCAGAATTCATAGGCATCTATTCCTTCTTCATTCTTGTCTTGTTTCTGATTGATTAAGCCAGTGAAATACCATGCACCATAGTTGTATGGATTTTCGTCGATGACTTTCTTTAAGAATTGTATGGCGTCGTTATACTGGTTGTAGTCTAAGAATAGGCGAATGAGCTCATGTATACTTACCTCATCATAGCTGAAATCTTTTGGAAATGCATTGAGATAAGACATCGCCTTATTGTTATTGCCTAGGGCAAAATTTATACGGGCCAAACGTATCAGCAACTCATCATTGCCTTGGTCTTGATTGAGGGCAAATAGGTAGCATTCCAAAGCTCTTTTGTACTGCAAGCTAAGTGCATAGCAATCGCCGAGCAACTTGGCTATTTCTCCGTTATTGGGCTCTATAGTGCGGTATTTTTCTAAGAGCTTGATGCCTCCATTTATGTTACGCTGTGCAATGTAGACTTCCGCTTTTTTTATTTTGTAGTTGGTTTCGAAAGGATAGAGGGATTCGCCAAATTCAATGGCAACTGTGGCTTTCTGTATTTGCTCAAAATCAAGATAATAGTCTATGAGCTGACCGAGCTCGTCATTGTCATAAAAAAAAGTATCTCCACTCTCAAGCATTTGCTCAAAATAGCGAGCTCTTTCTTCCATTCCTTCATTCAAAAAATCGTCATTTTCCATCATACACTATTCCTCTAATCCAAATTTACGCAATACTTCCTTATACAATGTACTGCAAAGTTCGTTCAATGTCCTTATTTTGCTAACATATTATCTTCGGAATAATGAAAAAACTGGTCTTAACTACACTATTTACAGGAGTTGTAGCTCTTGTTCTCGCTCAAAAAGTCAATCAGTCGCCGTGGCAACAACAGGTAGATTACCGCATAGACGTGTCGCTCAATGACGAAACACACATACTAAAAGGAGAAATTATGCTAACGTATCATAATAATAGTCCTATGGATTTGAATGAAATGTACATTCATCTTTGGCCAAATGCATACGCTAGCAATGAAACAGATTTTGGTAAGCAAATGGAAGAAAACGGTGATTTGGATTTTTACTATGCCAAAGAAAAGGATCGTGGCAGCATTAGCGGTATTTCGTTTTCTGCCAATGGTGGTAACATCAATTGGGAATATGCCACCATAGATGGCAAAGAACATAGTGATATTGCAAGGCTTACATTGAATACGCCTATAAGAAGTGGCGAAAAACGTACGATTTCGACACCTTTTGAAGTGAAAATACCCAAGGTTTTTTCACGATTGGGGCACGAGGATCAAGACTATTTCATTACACAATGGTATCCTAAGCCAGCGGTGTTTGACGTAAACGGATGGAACCCAATGCCCTATCTGAATCTGGGCGAATTTTATTCTGAGTTTGGAAACTTTGTGGTGAATATTACGTTGCCAGAAAACTACACACTAGTGGCTACGGGTGAGTGCCTCACACCAGGTGAGTTGTCTGATACCAAGAGCGTTACAAGCGACACCCTTTTGGCTAGCTCTAAGCAGCTAAAGACCGTACGTTTTACTGCAAGTGATGTACACGATTTTGCTTGGTTTGCGAGCAAAAGATGGGATTATGAGACTAAAAAACTTAAGGTAGGAGATGAAGAGATTAGCTTAAGAGTAGTGGGTGCAGAGCCAGATAGAAAGGACTTAGATCATATTGAAACAGCCATTACATACTATTCCGAAAATGTAGGTACATATCCGTATAGTCATGCCACGGTAGTGCATGGTGAGCTAAAAGCGGGTGGAGGAATGGAATATCCTATGATCACCTTGTGTGATTTTATGAGCGAAGAAGTTATTGTACACGAGGTAGGGCATAATTGGTTCTACGGAATACTGGCCAATAACGAACGCGTATATCCATGGATGGACGAGTCTATCAATAGCTACTACGAACAAGAAGCCATGCGAGACGATAGTACGGATAAACCAGATTTTAATACCGGCATTATACTAGCTCTTGTAAAGGATAATTTGCTCAGAAGTGGACATCAAGCAATAGCAACAAGTAGCCAAGAACTAACCGAAGGAAACTATGGCATGAGCGTGTATGGGATAGGTGCCAAGTCGTTTGGTTACCTGAAAGCATACTTAGGCGATGCACGTTTCAAAAACTGCATGACCAGTTACTACGAGCAATGGAAATTTAAACATCCGTTGCCAGGTGACATGAAAAGTAGCTTTGAGCAAACAAGTGGCGAGGACTTGGGTTGGTTTTTTGATGAATTACTCCATACAGATACTAAAATGGACTACAGTATATGCAAACACAAAGCAGGTTTTGTGCTTAAGAATAAGGGCTCTGTAGCGGCACCGGTTCCTGTAGATATATCCCACAATGGCGTGGTAAGCACACAGTGGGTCACAGTGCCCGTTAATAAGACCTTAGTACTGAAAGACACTGCAGCTCATAGAGAGGCCACTATAGACGCACGAAGCCAGACGCTAGACCTACATCTAGGCAATAATAGTACGGAGAGCAAAATAAAATTCAAAGTAGGAATGGGGTTAGATAAAGTACAGTACAAAGAAGTATATGTTGTTCCAACACTTGGTTGGAATTTCTATGATAGAATGATGGTAGGGATAGGGATTCATAACTATAGTGTGAGTGATAAACCGTTGCAGTATCATGTATTGCCTCTGTATTCTTTCAACAAAAAGACCATTAATGGTGAAGCGGCTATCCACTATACTAAACCACTAGAGGGCAAGGCAGCGTTTTTGGAACTAGGCGTTGAAGCGAGGAAGTATAGTTTTAGTGATAGGAGCGTTGTGCGAGAAAATGATGCCTACGTGTATGGAAATTACAGTTACCTCAAAGTGCAGCCACATGCGACGTACCATTTTCAGAAATTAACATTGAGAAGTCCACGATCTAAGAGTCTACGCTTGGCAGTAGATTACATACTTTTCTCTCCTCAATTTGATTTTATTTCTTCTGACACGCTACCGGGGCCATTATTCTCCAAGGCACGAAGTAATTCTTTTGTAACCTTGACATACCGTGCACAGAACGATAGCAAAATCGACGGTTATGCTCTTGAGCTTAATGCAGAATACGGCAGATTAACGTATGACGAGGTTTTAGGAGAAAGAAAGCGGGTGCTTTCTGGATCGGATTCTGTCACCATTTACCCTTCGTCTGGCACCGCTATTCGTTCTTCAGATTTTGTGAAACTTAGTGGAGTGTATAAACGTAAAATTGATATCGGAATCAAGAATAAACCATTGGACATTAGAATTTATGGTGCGGCTATGATCAAGGCAAGTGATGTGAGTAGGTATAATCTTGCTTTGGGAAGCAGAGACAAAGCAGGTTACTATGACTATAAGTTTGATGATTATTTGATGCGCAGAAATGCAGATGTGGGCTTATTCCAAAATCAGATTAACAATCGTACAAATGCATCCAAATTTGTAGGAAATATTGGTACTGCAGACAAGTGGTTTGTTTCTGCTCTCTTGACCATCCCATTGCCCGGAAAGATTCCTATAAAGCCGTATGTTGAGTTTGTTTCGTACAACGATATTGACAAGGAAGTGTGGAATGCAGTTAAGAGTAAGTTGATTTTTAATGCAGGATTAGAGTTAGAGATAATAAAAGATCGGTTTGAAATTTTCTTCAATCTTGCTCAGACCAGTGATATTACGGAGTATTTAGATGGCACTACTGGTGGACTTTCACAACAATATAGAATAACCAAATTTAATGAGCGTATCACGTTTGTGTTAGACCTCAATGGCCTCGCACCGCATAAGCTCAAACGCAGCTTGAAGTTATTTTAAAGTGAAGTGCTTAAGTGGGTATTAACCCCTCATCGGCAAAAGAATAGTAGCCGCCATCGGTTACTATAATGTGATCGATTACTTTTATATCTAAGTTTTTGCCTGCAGCTATTAGTTTGCTGGTAAGCGACCTATCTGCCGGGCTGGGCTGTAAGTTTCCGCTGGGGTGATTGTGGCAGAGTATTAGTTGCGATGCATTGTTTTCTAATGCTGCTTTATATATCCGCTTGGGGTCTGCTACGGTTTGCGATACACCGCCTTCGCTCACACGGTAGGGGCGTAGTATCTTGTTATTATTGTTCAGCATCAATATCCAAAACTCTTCATAGTCCTTGTCTTGTAGCATAGGACCAAAGAAGTCATAGGCATCCTTACTTTTCCGTATGAAACTGTCGTTGGTTTCGGCTTTCTTACGTCTACCGCCCAATTCTATAGCGGCCATTAGGGTGATGGCTTTGGCTGGACCTATTCCGTTTATGGTGCACAGGTCTTTTATGCTCAACTTAGCAAGGGTATTTATATCATTATTAGCCAGTGATAGGACATCTCTGGCGAGATCTACGGCACTTTTGCTGCGTGTACCGTTACCTATCAGTATACCGAGCAATTCGGCATTGCTCAGAGTCTCTCGACCGTTGGCAGCGAGTTTTTCACGAGGTTTGTCATCCTCACTCCAGTTTTTTATAGATATGTAATCAGCCAAATTTAGTGTAAATCAAAAAGCCCTTCCGATAATCGGAAAGGCTTCAAAAATATGTTTTTATCGTTTAGGAATTATCCTAAAGATGCTACGTGCTTTGCTAGCTTGCTTTTCAAGTTAGCTGCTTTGTTTTTGTGTATGATACTTTTCTTTACAAGTTTGTCAACTTTAGAAAAAGTCTCACGCAATATTTTCTCAGCTTCTGTTTTGTCTTCAGAAAGACGTACTCTTTTGATCCAAGTTCTAGCCGTTTTGTGCTGGTACTTGTTTCTAGCTGTTTTAGCTTCGTTGCTTCTTATTCTCTTTAGCGTGCTTT
>CAWVTO010000064.1:0-9627 GCA_963932895.1 uncultured bacterium | reverse complement strand
ATAAAACAACTATTGGAAGACCACGTAAGACCTGCCGTAGAAATGGATGGAGGTGCTATAGACTTCAAGAGTTTTGAAGAAGGCATAGTCACCGTTACCATGAAAGGCTCGTGTAGCGGATGTCCAAGCAGTACACTTACACTAAAAGCAGGCATTGAAAATCTGTTAAAAAGAATGATACCAGAGGTAGAAGCTGTAGAAGCTGAAGCCGCTTAAAAGAAAAATAGTATGAAAAGAAAAATTACATTACTCTTAACACTTGTTGCATTTGCGGCGAGTTCATTTGCACAGATTTCGTTTGACAAGAATGACTTTGTAGAGCCAAACTTTAGCAAAGATGAGTTTGACTATAATGCAAAAGCATATTTAACCAATAGTTCAACTGATCCTGCTGATACTCTTTTTGCTTGGGTTCTGAATAAGATAGATGTGCCATCCGACTGGTCTACAACAGTGTGTAGCGGATACCTGTGTATCGAAGAACCAACGATAGCATATAACTTCGTAATGAAACAAGGTGACTCTGTAGAATTTAAATTGGGCTTTGCCTTTTTTGGAATAGCGGGTGAAGGAGAAGCTTTTGTTTCTGCTTACTCGGTTACGGACCCTTCTAACCGCGATTCTATAAGACTTAGAATCACGGCTAGAGATTTGGTTAGTACAACTGATATAAACAAATCCGCAATCAAGGTATATCCAAATCCAGCAACAGACATCGTTTATGTAGATTATAATGCAACTAGTTATACCGTGAATGTATATGACATATTGGGTAACTTGAAGATGTCTAAAAACATCAACAAAGGCCAACCTATCTATGTAAATGATCTTGCTAGAGGCGTGTACGTAGTACGAATAGAAGGAGACTTAAGCTTCTCTAAAGTATTGCAAAAGCAGTAATACAATAAAATTAGTAGTAAAGGTAGCGAGGTTTCGCTGCCTTTTTTTTGCTCAGATGCGAGTCCAAAAAAAAGCGGAACGACATAGTCGTTCCGCTTTTTATATTGTTGGCCTGTGACTACTTGTTTATGTCAAAGGTTTCCATAAACTTAGTTGTGAAGTTCCCTGCTTTAAAATCAGGATCATTCATAAGTTTAAGGTGCAATGGTATCGTTGTTTTTATTCCTTCTATGGTAAACTCAGAAAGAGCTCTCTCCATCTTGAGGATACACTCTTCTCTCGTTTGAGCAGAAACAATTAGTTTGGCTATCATAGAATCATAATGTGGCGGTATAGTGTATCCTGCATATATATGAGAATCTACACGAACACCATGTCCACCCGGCTTATGCAATACCGTAATTAGTCCTGGACTAGGGCGGTAGTCATTGAATGGATCTTCTGCATTTATTCTACACTCAATGGAGTGTTTTTGAGGCAAATGATTTTGACCACTTATAGGATGACCTGCCGCTAGTTTTATTTGTTCTTTGACGAGATCAAAGTTGATTATCTCTTCGGTGACAGGATGCTCTACTTGTATACGTACATTCATTTCCATGAAGTAGAACTGCTTGTGTTTGTCTACCAAGAATTCTACGGTTCCTACACCTTCGTATCCTATAGCTTCGCCAGCTTTTATGGCTGCTTCACCCATTCTTGTTCTTAAGTCTTCATCTGCAAATGGCGATGGGGCCTCTTCAAGCAGTTTCTGGTGTCTACGTTGTATAGAACAATCTCTTTCAGACAGGTGGCATACTTTGCCATATTGGTCTCCAGCTATTTGTATTTCTATATGACGCGGCTCTTCTACAAATTTCTCTAAGTACATGGCATCATTGCCAAATGCAGCTTTAGACTCTGTACGAGCACTGTTCCAATTGTCTTCAAACTCCTCATCTTTCCAGATAAGTCTCATTCCTCTACCACCACCACCGGCAGTAGCCTTTAGCATCACTGGATAGCCTACTTCTTTGGCTACTTTCCGTGCGTCTTTTAAGTCTTTGAGTAATCCGTCAGAACCGGGTACGCAAGGCACACCAGCGGCTATCATGCTAGCTTTAGCATTGGACTTATCGCCCATACCTTCTATCATCTCTGGGCTAGCACCTATGAATTTGATTCCATGGTCTCTGCACATTTCAGAAAACTGAGCATTCTCAGACAAGAAACCGTACCCTGGGTGAATAGCATCGGCGTTGGTTATTTCTGCAGCAGCAAGAATATTGGGCATGCTGAGATAGGATTTAGGACTAGGTGCAGGACCTATGCATACAGCCTCATCCGCAAATTTTACGTGTAGAGACTCTTTATCCGCAGTAGAATAAACAGCTACTGTAGCTATCTGCATTTCCTTGCACGTACGTATAATACGCAGGGCAATCTCACCTCTGTTTGCGATTAATATTTTCTTAAACATAGGAGATTAGCTAGGTTCTACTAAGAATAGTGGTTGGTCGTATTCTACTGGTTGAGAATCATCTACCAATACTTTTACGATTTTACCACTCACCTCTGACTCTATTTCATTGAAAAGCTTCATCGCTTCTATAATGCAAATAACTTGGCCTTTTTCTACCATATCACCTACTTCCACAAAGTTTGGTTTATCGGGAGATGATTTTCTGTAGAAGGTGCCAATCATTGGTGATTTTATTTCTTCGGTACCATCGTTTGTTTCTGCTACTGGTGCTGCCTCTATTCTCGGCTCTAAAACAGGAGCAGCAGGAGTACCTAACGCTACTGGAAGTTGAGCTACCTGTGCAGGTGCCGCAACCATCTTAGTACCCGAAGGAATATTTCTTCTTATTTTTATTTTAAAATCTTTTTTCTCGATAGCAACTTCATCTACTTTAGATGAAGAGATGAATTTGATGAGTGTTTGAATTTCTTTAAGGTCCATATCTAATGATTATCTGTTAACGAAAATAGTATAATAAGTTAAAATTCTATGAATTGTATGCCCACTTAAGGTATACTGAGCCCCATGTGAATCCTCCACCAAAAGCGGCAAGAACCACATTGTCTCCTTTTTTAAATTTCTTTTCAAAATCCCAAAACAATAGTGGGATGGTACCAGCAGTGGTATTTCCATATCGCTCTATGTTAATCAAGACTTTTTCATCGTCGAGCTCCATTCTGCGTGCGGTAGCGTCAATTATTCTCAGGTTTGCTTGGTGTGCACAGAGATAGTCTACATCATCTCCGGTAAGGTTATTCTTATCCATGATTTCGCGGCTTACTTCTGCCATGTTAGTTACAGCAAACTTAAATACCGTTTTACCTTCTTGATGTACGTAGTGTTCTCGTGCATCTATCGTTTCATGGGTTGGAGGGTGCAAAGAACCGCCTGCTTTTTGGTGTAAAAATTCTCTTCCAGAACCATCCGTTTTCAAAATGCTATCGATTATCCCATCTTCATCAGTACTTGGTTCTAGTAGCACTGCTCCCCCACCATCACCAAAAATAACACAGGTATTTCTATCCTCATAGTTTATGATAGCAGACATCTTATCTGCACCGCATACCAAAACTTTTTTGTGCTTCCCGCATTCTATAAATTTGGCACCGGTTTCTAGTGCATACAAGAAACCAGAACAAGCAGCACTTATATCGAAACTCCATGCGTTAGTGGCTCCTACCTTGTCGGAAACAATGTTTGCTGTAGCAGGAAATACGTGGTCTGGAGTAACGGTAGCTACTATAATTAGATCTATTTCTTTAGCAGATATACCTCTTTTTTCAAGTATCTGATTTACAGCTTCTACACAAATATCACTTGTAGCAGTACCATCTGGCATCACACGGCGTTCTTTGATTCCGGTTCTGCTTAGTATCCATTCATCAGACGTGTCTACTAATTTTTCTAGGTCTTTATTGGACATTACCTTCTCAGGCACATAACCTCCAACTGCTGTAATAGCTGCTCTCATGTGGTTGTCTTGTTGATGTTTTTTAGTTAGCTACTCGTTGTTTCTGAAAACGATTGTTCAATCTTAGAAATTAATTTCGAGTCTACCACGTTTTTCGAGAGTTTTATCATATTACGGAATGTTTTTTTCTTGGTAATACCATGACCTACGATTACGGGTTTTTTAATGCCTAGTATAGGTGTGCCGCCATAGTGTTCAAAGTTAAACTTTGTTAAAAAATCATCTTCTACGCCTCGCTTGAGTAAGTTGTAAAAGAAACCTTCACACGTTTTTACAATAACATTTCCCGTAAAACCATCACATACAGCTACGTCTACTAAGTCATTAAAAAGGTGTCTACCTTCTACATTGCCAATGAAGTTTATTCCTGTTTGATTTTTGAGAAGAGGGAATGCACTTTTAGTAAGGATATTTCCTTTTTCTTCTTCTTCGCCAATATTTACCAACCCTACACGAGGATTGTCAATGCCGTATACTGCTTTCGCATACTCGCTACCAAGTACAGCAAATTTGGCAAGCGTTTCTGGTTTTAGGTCACTGTTTGCACCTACATCTAGGAGTACTCCTGTAGTGCCACTTTGTTGAGGAAGCACAGAGGAAAGAGCAGGTCGCTCTATTCCAGAGATGGTTTTTACTTGATACAATGCAGAAACCATCATGGCTCCTGTATTGCCTGCTCCTAAAAAGGCATCTATTTTATCTGTTGCAAGAAAATTCATTCCCACATTAATACTAGACTCTTTTTTAGAGGCAACTGCTTTTGTAGCATGTTCACCCATCCCTATGCTCTCACCAGTAAATACTACTGTTATTTTAGGGTGCTGCAAGTCACTGGCGTATGGTGCCAATGCACTTTGCTCACCAAAAACAAAAAACTGCATATCGCAATCTTTTGTATTGGCTTCGGTTAGTACTGCTTTAATACATTCTTTTGGAGCGAAATCGCCCCCCATGGCATCAATGCCAATTCTCATACGCAGTTAGTCAGCGTTATTAGGTTCTATAACTTGAACTCCTCTGTACATGCCAGTCTCAAGATTAAGTCTGTGATACAGGTGTATTTCGCCTGTAGACGGATCTCTGTGGAGTTGTCTGTTACCTAATTTGTAATGGGTTCTGCGTTTGTCTCGTCTTGTTTTGGAAATCTTACGTTTAGGATGTGCCATTATTTATTTTATTAATTTTTTAAGTTCGGACCACCTGTCGTCTACAACGTTCTCTTCAGTTGTTTCGGGATGGTCTATTTCGCATGGTTTATTACTAATGGAGTTTTCGCATATCAACCGCGTTGGCATACTCAGACATATTTGCTCATATATGGAGTCATACGCTGAATACACTTGGTGATTGACACTAAGATAGTTTTCTTCTTGAAGCAACTCGTCATTTAGAGTCAGCTTCAAAACTTCATTCCTATCGCTGTTTACATCTATTTTAATAGGCAGTAAACACCGCTCGCATTGCGAAGCAATGTGCCCATTCAGCTTATAGTTAAGCGTTATGGTTCCATCACTTTTTTCGCATTGTATCTTTATGTCTATATCCCCGTGGTTGTATAGGCTATTTTCTTTTAGTAGAAAGAACGTATCATCTATCTTGAAACAAACGATGTCTTTCTCGTTTTTGAATTTTATAAAATCAATATCAAAGTTGGACAACTTCATCTCAAAAAGTCTGCAAAGGTATAGTTTTTACTTATAAATCAATTATTATGATGTACTTATCTTAAGTCTGGTACACCAATGCTAAATTTCTCACGACGGTGTTCCCTAAAATTGAGCGTAGAAACCGACTGGTCATAAAATGCGAGTCTGTTTCTGTGTATCTTATTGATAAGGTATAATGCATTGATAAAGGACGATGCATCAGCAATACCTTTTCCGGCAATATCGTATGCGGTACCGTGGTCTGGAGAAGTACGTATCATAGGCAGTCCTGCGGTATAGTTTATACCATCTGCAAAGGCCACTTGTTTGAAAGGGATAAGTACCTGATCGTGATACATTCCCAGAACACCATCGAAATTTTGACTATTCTTAGACCCAAAAAATCCATCTGGAGGATATGGGCCAATCGCAAGAATGCCTTTTTCCTGGGCCTGTTTTATAGCTGGCTTAATGCTTTCCAGTTCTTCGCTACCCATTAGTCCATTGTCTCCGCCGTGTGGGTTCATTCCCAATACCGCTATTTTTGGTTTACTAATACCAAAGTCTGCTTGCAGGTTAGCACTCAGTGTTTCTATTTGTTCTAAGACAGACTCCGTTGTTATTTTGGCAGCTACCTCGCTTAGAGCATTATGCCCTGTCACCATTGCTACGCGGAGCTGGTCATTGAGCAATATCATTTGTACGCTGCTACCAAACTCTTCAGCAAAATACTGTGTATGACCGTTAAACGCTAGGCCGGCCTCTGTTGTGGTCTTTTTGTCTATGGGTGCTGTGAGGATGTTCTCTATTATTCCAGATTTAATGTCTTCTACGGCTAGCTGTAAAGCGTCGTATGCAAGTTTGCCGGCTTGCACACTTGGAGTGCCTGGGGTTATCTCTAAGCGTTCGCTGCTGCAAGACCGTAAGTTAACCATACCGTGTTTTACATCCTTGGCTTGGCGTACTATGTTAAAATTGATTGCAGGCAACTCTAGTAGCTCTGCATAATGCTTAAAAATATAGGTGTTGGCGTATACAATGGGTGTGCAGTAATTAAAAATCAGCTCATTGCTAAGCGTCTTAAGGATAAGTTCTGGACCTATACCATTAAAATCACCAACTGTAATGCCTATGCAAGGTTTATTACTCATAGATGGGCAAAGCAACGTATTTTTTTTCATTTTAGAGTAGCTATACGCTTGTAGCACACAAAAAAGAGGGTAGATACCCGAATTATTAGTGATTTGCACAAGGTTTTTCTGACTTATAACGTAAGAGGTGAATGTTTTTAGCAGAATAGCTGATTATTCAGAATGGGATGTACAATGCTGCTGGAATTTCTGAGGAAGCTAAGTCGAAAAATAGTAGAACCAATTTATGGGACGATAAATTAGATAGTGGTTTTACCTTTTAGGTACCTCTCTCTGTATGTTACTGGTTCTTTGTATTGTTTTATACCATACTGGGAATAGGATAAGCCCAGCGAATAGATATGGCCAATAACTCATAAGTCTCCATAAAAATGCTGTAGTATTAGTGAGCTGTGTATTGACAAAATACTCGCTCATAAAACCACTAAATAACCATTCTGCCATGCCTGCGGCTCCAGGTGTGGCGGGTATCATAAGTGCAGCCCACATTACAAGTTGTTTGCCAAAAATTTCAGCTATTGCAGTACCATTTCCCAAAGCTAGGATTAAACAGTTTACAAGGATAAAACGGCTAACCCAAGCAAGGCTTGTACCGCCAAAAGCTTTCGTCCAGTGCCAAAAGCTTTCTTTTCGAAATGCTTCTGCAGCTATTAGTACGTTCTCACTCCAATTCTTCACTCTTTCGGTATACCGTGAGAGGAAAGGAATTTTGGTAAAGAGGAGTGCAAAACGGGTAATGCTGTTGGGTTTAAAGAATAGCCCAAAACCCAATAGAATAGCCCAACTCAGAAACACAAAGTATATAGCAATAAAGTACCGCCAAATAACCGCGTCAGTGAGGTAACCTATATTGGCTGGGATAACGTCTGCACGAGTGACCCATAGTGCTATAAATGGCACTGCGAGCACATAGAAAAGCACATCTAAGAATGATGTTGCTAAAACCATAGCAGTGCCTTTTCCTGAGTTTATGTTTTTTTCCTTTGCTAGGAGCAGTAGAGCTGCTGCAGTACCACCTACTATTCCCGGCGATATGGCAGAAGAAAACTCCCAAAGCACAATGATTTGGATGGCTCTAGGCCAAGATAACTCATAGTTAGAGAGTACAATTAATCGATACGCATAACACACAAGTCGGGTAAAAACAGAAAGGACTGCTACCCCTAGCCAAAAGCTGGTAGTAATAGTCCAATTTATACTGTTATATGCCTGAATATCAAAATCTTGCAAAAAGAAATAAGCGGCTGTAGCTAGACCTATGAGTATAGGGATGACGAGTCTCTTACCCGTAAAATAATCTGCTATATTACTGGTATTACTCAACTAATGGCATTCACCTTTTGCCCTTGGGCTAGCGAGTATTTACGTTTTCCGTCTATGCTAATGAGCATTTCTATAGAACCAATGTTTAGGTAATCGTATAAGTGGATTGCCTGTTCCATAAATTTCTTTTTCTTAATTTCTGCTGTCGTATTTTTCTCAATACGTACTACATAGGTATCTACTAAGTTAGTGTACACAGAGCCTTCTGGCCACACTTGTGTGCCCCTATTCGTAATGGTAGTAAGTTCCATATCCGGATCTATGTGTGCCTGTACTATCTCAGCTATTTTATCCGCTTGGGTTTCGCACTCTATGAAAAGGTCAATTCCTACAGTTTCGATAATTTCGTCACTCGACACCATCATTTTATTCTCAGCTAATATGCTAGGCTTATGGTATTTTTCTGGATCGCTATCTGTTATGTTACTTAGGTCTAACTCCGCTATTATCGCATTGGCAAACTCATGAGTGCCTACCGACTTAGATCTGTCTTCTCCAAAGTCTCCGGTGTGCACACCCTTATCTATGGCACTTAGAATAGCATTTCTGATAGCAGTACCATACTGATCTAGTCCCATCTGGTTTAACATAAGTACTCCACTTAGGAGCAAAGACGTGGGATTAGCTTTATTCTGGCCTGCTATATCTGGAGCTGTACCGTGTACCGCTTCAAATATTTTGATGTGATCTCCTAAGTTAGCAGAAGGGGCAAAGCCCAGTCCACCGACAAGACCTGCACATAGATCTGATACTATGTCTCCTTGCAAGTTAGTGAGAACGATACACTCAAATGTTTGCGGAGCATAAACAAGCTTCATACAGAGGGCATCTACAATGACGTCTTCCGCCTTTATCTGCGGATATTCCTTTGCAATTTCATAGAATGTATCTAGGAACATACCATCTGTGAGCTTCATTATATTAGCCTTGTGACCGCAGGTTACGGTGGAGTATCCTTCTTTTATGGCTGTTTCAAATGCAGAGCGTATGACTTGCTGTGAGCCAGGTCTAGAAATAATCCTACGGCTGACTGCCACATCTTTGGTCATGTAGTGTTCTATTCCTCCGTATGTGTCTTCTACATTTTCTCTAACGATAGTAAGGTTTATCGGAATACCCGCCTTACTAAAAACGGTATCTACTCCCTTTATGGTTTGAAATTTCCTAATATTGGAATGGGTGTTCCACGTTTTGCGAGCTGTTACGTTAATGCTCTTTACTCCGCCGCCTTTGGGTGTTTCCATGGGTCCTTTGAAAAGAATGCCCGTAGATTCGACACTTGCTTTGGCTTCATCTGTCATGCCCGTAGTGTATCCCTTGTCGTATACACTTTTACCCATGTCAATAAAATCGTACTCTAGCGGTACTTTAGCAGCACTGAAAATAGTGAGCACAGCATCCATTATTTCTGGGCCTATGCCATCGCCTTTGGCTACCGAAATTTTTATATTGTTCATTTAAATCGATTAGTAGCAGCAAAGATAGCATTCTTGAACCTAAAGGGAGGAATTAGGCACGCTTTTTGAGGAGGTAGTTTCGTTCGTAAACAAGCGTTATTGTTAGCTTTTTACGCACAAAATCATAACTTTGCAAGTTCTTAAAAGAAAAGAAAGATTTCACATAATACATGAGACA
>CAWVTO010000063.1:0-9652 GCA_963932895.1 uncultured bacterium | reverse complement strand
GACGTGACAAAAATTACACCCTGAGCACTTAGCTCATCGATGGCTTGACTTACCAGTGAAGTACCGTCCAATGGACCGAGGTTATACAGCCCCCAACTCATATTAATGACAAGTCTTTTTTCCTCAGCGTCTGCTCTTTCTTTCATCCAACTAAAAGCATCGATCACTGCTGCTGCGTCTACCAAGAAGGTGACAAATAGAAATTCTGCTTCATAAGCAACTCCTCTGTGCTCTGTACCGCCACCGCTGCCTCCGGCTATACCAGCTACGTGGCTTCCATGGTAGGCATTGCCGTATATGTTTGCCGTATCACTTTCAGCCGCAAGCAGTTCTACTTCGCCGTTATACTCGGTTCCGTAGCTATAACCATCTGGTGCAGGACCACTTTTTTTGAATTGATCCCAAGCAGCAATTATACGAGTATGCTGCAAAGCTGTATCGTAATACATTGGATGCGTATAGTCAAATCCCCAATCCGTTACTCCTATTATTACATCTTTGCCAGTGTATCCAGCATCCAGTCCGTGGCCAGTGTAGACACTATCTGCTCGCAGATCGGGCACTACTCTTTTCAGGTTTGGGCTTACTTTCTGAGCTACTTCTAGGTAGTCAATTCCCGCTAAATTTTCTAAAGTAGAAAGACTAGCTTTTGCAGCTCTAAGTGTAATAATATCCCCAATACGCGAACCGATTTTAACGTCGCTCCCCTCCCATTCTTTGCTATCGAAATTTTCATTTACTTTAGCGACAAGAGCTACAGTGTTTTGAGAAGACAACTGCACTTCTTGACGAGAAGCAGATGACATCTTGGTCTGAGCTACAGAAAAAGAAAATGAAGAGATAAAGGCAATAGCAACGAAGTATATACGCATAGTTCGAAGATACGCAGGGAATGTTGAGAAATGAAAGAAAATAAGAATCGTTAAACTTCGATATACGTTCTCACTTAAACTAGCTAGTGATTGTACCTAGCCACTACAGGCATTCTTCTACCGGCACCAAAGGCTTTATGACTGATACGGAGTGTAGGAGACGCTTGAAAACGCTTGTACTCATTGCGGTCGACCATACGTACTATTTTACGCACTACAGCCTCGTCTAGTCCTTCTTCATTCATCGCTACTATTTCTTTCCAGCCTTTCTTTTCCTCTATGTAGTGAAAGAGAATTTTATCCAAAATAGGGTATGGCGGAAGAGAGTCACTGTCTTTTTGGTCTGGACGTAGCTCGGCACTTGGTTCTTTGTTTATGATTTCGTAGGGTATCACCTCACCGTATCTATTTACAAAGCGGGCAAGGTCGTATACCTGCTCCTTGTACAAGTCACCTATCACCGATAGACCACCGCACATATCACCGTATAACGTACTGTATCCCACAGCACTCTCGCTCTTATTACTCGTATTGAGTACCATATTACCAAACTTATTGCTGTACGCCATTAGGATAATACCACGGCTACGAGCTTGTAGGTTTTCTTCGGTCACGTTTGGTTCTGTTCCGGCAAATTCCTCTGCTAGCGTGTCATTAAGACTATCAAACACATCTTTGATGGCAATGTTGCTAAATGGCGACCCAAGGTTCTCTGCGAGCTTCTTAGCGTCATCTACAGATCCTGAACTGCTGTACTTGCTTGGCATGGTGATGGCTTTTACATTTTCTGCCCCAAGAGCTTCGGCTGCTATAGCATGTACTACAGCACTATCTATTCCTCCACTACTACCCAGTACTGCATTTTTAAAACCAACTTTGGCAAAATAATCTCTCACTCCCATGACTAGGGCATCGTGTATGAGGCCTATATCATAATCGTAGTAGTCTTGGTGATTGTCTTCGTAGATGTGGTCACTATCCCACTTTATGACTTTAAAATCTTCTTTATAAAACTCGCACTCCTCTACTATTTCACCCATTCTATTGATAAACATAGACCCTCCGTCAAAAAGTATATCGGTATTGCCACCCACTTGATTTACATAAAATAGTGGCAAATTATAGTTCTTAGCATTGAGTTGCATACGCTTGCGGCGTTTCTCTACGTGATTGTAACTGTAAGGCGATCCACTAAGATTTATCATCACACTAGGGTTTTGGCTATAGAGCTCATCCATGGGTGTTACTTTATACAGCTTTTCTTGGTCAAGGTTCCAAAGATCTTCGCAAATGGTCACTGCAATGCGTTCGCCTTTATAGTCCACACACTCAAAGGTTTCATTTGGCTGAAAATAACGGTACTCCTCAAATATATCATAGGTAGGAAGAAGTGTTTTATCTATTCTTTGAAGCAATTTTTCATCTGCAAAGAAGAACGCTGAATTGTACAGTTTCTTTCCTTTTTCTAATCCACTCCAAGCGGGACCCCCTACCAATGCTGCTATGCCTTTGGTCTCCTTACGGATACGGTCTAGTCCTATTTCGCACCGCTCTATAAAACTGGGGTAATCCAACAAATCTTTTGGCGGATAGCCACAAATAGCCAACTCAGAAAACACAATAATATCTACTTGAGCACCTTTAGCCTTCGCAATAGCTGCCAGTATTTTGGTTGTGTTACCTTCTATATCTCCTATGATATAGTTGAGTTGAGAGAGTGCAATATTCATATATACTTGTTTTCGTGTCTTTTAGAACAAAACACCAACGCTAAGAGCGATGTAGTTGTTTTTGGCATCTGCCGTTTTATCTTTTACAAATACATCAGTAAAAGCATTGGAATAGCGAATACCCGCTTGCAGCGATGTACTGCCTGCCATTTTATATTCTATACCACCACCTATAATCAAAGGAAAACGGAATAAGAATACCTTATCATCAAAGTCACTTACAACGAAGTCATCTCCTTCTCCATCATTCACCTTGTAATTTGTGGGGTCTGCGTCAATAACTGCTTGCGGAAGAGCTCCAGCAATAGAGGCACGAGCATTCAATGCAAATCCTGGCGAGAATCCAAAATTGCTCCAGTACGTGATGTTACCTATTTCGTTGGTACGAAATTTCATACTGATTGGTATTTCTAAATATTGAATAGTGTACTCATAATTTAGCGACTCTATCGTATCATTCGGGGCTAGCTTAGTGAATGCTTGAGGAGCATTCAAATTAAACTGGCTCTTTACGGTAGAAAGTAAAATCTCACCACTCACACCATAGTTGTCTTTAAAATAGTAGTCTCCCATTATGCCGTAAGCAAACCCAAGTTTTACTCCATCATTGTCTACCGTTTTATTTGTACCTCCAAGCCAAGAAAAGTTTGCCTGCCCTTTTAGTCCAATTCTAAATTCTCCTTGTGCAAAAGATAGTTGGGTGAGTAACATACCTAAAGCTAACATTGCAACGTTTTTAATATTCATTTTTTTTATTTTTACAGTTTTGCAAAGGTTATGGTTAAATTTCGAATAATTCTACACAATGTATTCATACTCTTAACAGTACTACTGATAGGTAGCTGCAAGGATAGTCAACATGTAAAAGACTTGTCTAGTATTGACATAGAAATGACTACAATACACTTTGAACAAGCTCTATTTGCTTGCCGCAGCGTGTCAGATATTGCACAGCTAGCAGAAACATATCCAGATTTCTACGATATATATACCAATGATATAGTTGCAGCTAATGTAAAAGGACCCGAAAGCACTCCCCAAGACGTGGCAGTAGAGCTCTACAAGTATATTTCTCATCCAGATATGGACTCACTATACTCGATCACACAGGCCAAGTACGCCAACTTTGAGCCGTATATGGATGATCTAGAGACTGCGAGCAAATACATCCATTATTATTTTCCTGTAGACCACATAGACCAAGTTACCACCTTTATCAGCACCTTTCAATACGGTGCAGTGTACAACCAAGTAAACCAGTCTTTTGGTGTGGGCCTAGACATGTATCTCGGCAGAAATTTTGAAGTATACGGAATGCTAAATCCGCAGAACTTCCCCATGTACCGTATCAAGAAATTTGAGTCATACCGCATAGTCCCCAATTGTATACAAACCTATGCAGACTACAAAGTACCAAAGTATACATCGAGTAAGTTTATAGAAGAAGCCGTAGCCGAAGGCAAAAGACTCTACCTGCTCGACCTACTAATGCCAGAACACCACGACTCGCTCAAGATAAATTACCATTCAGGACAAATAGAATATTGCGAAGCTCAAGAGAAAAATATGTGGACCTACCTTATAGAGGAAGAAGTGCTCTTTAGCTCCGATAAGAATGACTACCAACGCAATTATTTCAACGAAGGTCCATTCACTGCTCCTTTTGGGAACGATAGCCCACCCCGCACGGGTGCTTGGATCGGTTGGCAAATAGTACGTAAGTATATGAATGCCAATCCTGAAGTGACTATACACGACCTACTGAAGGACGAAGATCACCAAACGATTTTCCAGAAGAGTGGGTACAGACCATAGGAGATTGAAAATGATGCATTACGGATAAATAACACCGTAACATTCTGCTCACAATCTTGCTTCCTGAATTACAGACAAATCATCTTCCCTACCTAAAACAAATACTCTCCACTCTCGCTGATACTGTAAGCAGTTAGTTTGTTATTCTCTTCAAACAAGTCATATCCTTTTTTCAATTGACCCCAAAAATCGTGGAGTTTGGTGTCGCTAAACTGCTTCTTGAGAAGTGTATAGTTTTCGTCTGTAAGTCGTGTAGGAAAAATATGGATAGGAATATCTTCCTGTCCACCATTGGCAGCTTCTACACAAAATACGTAGAGTTCTTTTATCCACTTATCTGTAATGGGAATACAGCCTACGGTGTTGCAACCACCGTGTATGAAGATCATTCCACCGGGGTTCTGTTTATCTGCTAATATAGAGTCACTCGCATTGGGATAATCCACCTTGAGCGAAAGAAAATAGGTGCTCTTAGGATTGAACTTGCTCAATGTGTAATAACCTTCTGGTATTTGCTTGTCCCCTTCCTTCCGCTTAGGCCCTAGCTCACCTACATTGCTACAAAACTTGTATGTGGTAATGCGTTTGTAAATGGAGTCACTTTTATTTTTGGCCCACACTTCTAGATTTTCTTCAAACTTGAAAGCACGTATCAAAATATCACACTGGAAATGATCTACATCTTTAGTCTTTAGCTTGGCAAATGCCTCCTCACTTTGGTCTCTGTATGCCTCAAAAACAGTATAATGCTCTAGCTGACGGTCTTTGAATGTAGGATCTTCAGACATAAATGACATATAAATCGGTATAGATAATAAGAGTATAAAAAATCGCATTTTGCCTTAAACAAAGGTGGTGTTTTATTCTGTTTTAGCCCACTTAAAATCGTAGCTCTCTCCATCTACAATGAGTTGAATAATATATGTGCCTGGAGGCAAATCGTCTCCAGAAATAGCAAGCTCTTCATCAAAAGGCATACTATACATCTCTGTCCCCGCCATAGCGAATACATAAATATGAGCTGGTCTTCTTTTTTTGAGTGTTACTCTAAGAGAAGAAGACGTCTGGTACACGTCAAATTTCTTTGCTTTCAGTATCTCTAGCGATGCTGTTTCAGCAATGTTAAGGTAGTAGAGACTGTTGCCAATTACATTCAACTCGTCTGATATAAAAATATCTGTGCTTTTAGCTCCAAAAGACACCGCTTCTTTTTGAGAGAAACCTACGTCGTAGCTTTGCCACGTCATTTCTGATAGCGATTTGGAACCAAAACCTACGCCCAAATGCACCTTACTACTACTCAGTAATAATAGACTATCTCCACGCAAATCTGCTGCGGTAATCCAACCCAATCGCTTGTCCGATGCTGTAAACTGAATACTATCTCGCAACTTAGCTACGTAGCTGCCGGGATTGTCTGGCAACACATACATATAGCTCCACCCATCGTAAGGGTCTGTTCGGTTCTTGGTAAAAATATACAGACTGTCTTGGTGCCAAACCATTGCTTCACAATCAAAATTGAGCTCACTATCCGCAGGCGGAAAATTAGTTTGATTCTCGTATGTAAAGGCTATGGTCTCCACAGCAATTTGATTGGAAAAAATTGATTCTGGATCAGGAGATTTATAAATACGCAAGTTTTTTCTCTCATTGTCATTGTTGCCAAAATCACCGATATACAAGTTATTTAACCTATCTGTAGTGAGGTCTTCCCAATCCGTATTGGATGCATTTAGAATATCAAACGTAGTATATCCCATTTGTGCAGTATCAAAACGGAAGAGTTTTGGTCCATTGCCACCATCATTTACAAGATAGATAGCACCTCCTCCATAGTAGGCCATCCCCGAGTTCTCCCTCAGTTCATTATCAAAAGTAGTGACGCGTCTTGCCGTTTGAGCAAGAGCACTTGGTAGAAAGCCAATGGCTATTAACAGATATAAGACGATACGATTCATTCCAAAATTCAATAATACCTATTTTCGCACGATATTGAGCAGCGGAACATTATACATCGTACCCACACCCATAGGCAACCTTGGCGATATTACCTACCGAGCAGTAGAGATACTGGGCAGCGTAGATGCTATATTGGCGGAGGATACTCGCCAAACAAAAAAACTATTGGACCACTATAAGGTAGAGAAAAAACTCATACCCTATCACCAGCACAATGAGCATAGAAACCTCAGTATGGTCATAGATAAACTAAAGGCGGGAGAAACATTTGCCGTATGCACAGATGCAGGTATGCCAGGCATATCAGACCCTGGTTTTTTGCTCATTCGCGAAGCGGTAAAAGAAGGCCTAAATGTAGTAACACTGCCCGGTGCAGTGGCGGCTTTAGTAGCTTTGGTAAATAGTGGGTTGCCCTGCGACACCTTCGTATACGAAGGGTTTTTGCCCCATAAAAAGGGAAAACAAACCAAAATACTAAGTTTAGTAGAAGAAAAACGGACTACTATTTTTTATGAGAGTCCGCACCGTATAGTAAAAACACTGGTAATGATACAAGAACTACTGGGCGAAGACCGCGGAGTAGTAATAGGCCGTGAGCTAACCAAGAAATTTGAAGAATACGTACGCGGAACAGTAACTGAGGTTTTGGCACATTTTGAAGCAAATCCACCCAAAGGAGAGTTCGTTCTATTGATAGCTGGAAATGAAAAATAGAAAACTAAAACTCGCCTTACTTACGGTATTGCCAGCCATCCTTTTTTGGCTAGCATGGCCTCCTAGAGATTTATTTTTCCTAAGTTTCGTGGCATTTGTACCCCTTTTTATGCTGGAGAAAGAGACGGAAAGCCTCAAATATGGAGCGTGGCTAATGTACCTATCGCTGCTACTATGGAATGCCGCTATATCATGGTGGGTATGGAATGCAGAGGCAACGAGTAGTCTGGTGATGATGACCGCCAATGCAGCACTCATGTACTTACCGTGGCTGGGCTATAGAAAGGCCAAAAAGACACTCTCACAAAGCAGAGCATTTTTGGTATTCATATCTCTTTGGCTTGCTTACGAATACCTGCATCTCAATTGGCAAATAACGTGGCCATGGTTTACACTAGGCAATATTTTTGCAAAGCACAATGAAGTGGTACAGTGGTATGAAATAACAGGAGTAATGGGCGGAAGCCTCTGGGTACTAATGGCTAATACTCTACTATTTAGCACCATAGAGAAAGCTAAGAAATGGACCAAATGGATAAAACCTGCATTCGTGGTTATCGTACCGATGTTGATTTCGATACCGTTTTGGATCGGACAAATAAGAACTTTAGAGCCAAAAGGAGAGGAAACCCTCCTCGTACAACCCAATGTAGATCCGTATCTCAAGTTTGACGAAAGTACTAAGGTGAGCAATCTGAAGAAAATGCTCGCCATGACAGAGAAAAAAATCACGCCGAACACCATGTATGTGATAATGCCTGAGACCGCGGTGGTGGAGTACGTAGACGAAGATCATCCTTTTCGGTACGAGAGTATGCAAGTGCTACGCAAATTTGTAAAGAAACACCCGCAGATACACGTGGTAACGGGTATCTCTACGTATAACTTCTATGATAAAGGAGAAGCAATGGCGGAGTCTGCTCGCAAGATGGAATCTGGCCATTACTACGAGAGCTACAATACCGCTTTGGAGATGAATGGCAAAGGTGAAATTGAGGTTTACCACAAGAGTAAATTGGTGCCGGGAGCAGAAAAAATGCCCTATCCATTTCTCTTTAGTTTCTTAGAATATTTTGCACTCGATTTTGGAGGCATAACGGGTAGTTTGGGCACAGACCCCTATCCTACTGTTTTTGAGGCTGGGGACAAACCAGACCTTGCTCCACTGATCTGCTACGAGAGTGTATTCCCCGGCCACGTAGCCGAGTTTACCCGCAAGGGTGCAGAGATACTACTGGTAATAACCAACGACGGCTGGTGGAAAGATACAGACGGCTACAAGCAGCATATGTACTATGGCTGTTTGCGTGCTATAGAAAACAGGCGTGAAGTACTGCGTAGTGCTAATACGGGCATAACCTGCCGTATAGACAAAACAGGAACAATACAAGAACGCACCAAATGGTGGGAACCTACCGTACTTAAAGTGAATGCGAATCACTATACAGAGCTTACTTTCTACAGCCAATACGGCGACTACATAGGTAGACTAGCTAGTTTTATTGGTGTCTTTTTTGTCTTGGGAATGTTTGTAAAAGGACGGAGTAAGATAGGGAGCACATAATCATCAATTATTTTAGCAATGCAATTAACAGCTATCTAAAACGTGCTATACAGAATAAAAAACATCGGACTAACACCCTACTCAGAAGCACTCGCTATCCAACAAGAAGTGCATGAAGGCATTTTAGACGGAGCAGAAGATACACTCATTCTCTGTGAGCATCCACACGTGTATACCTTTGGCAAAAGTGCAGACAGAAACAACCTTCTTATCAATCCTGATTTCTTAAAAAGCATAGAGGCTGAAGTCTTTGAGACTGACCGAGGTGGAGATATTACGTATCACGGCCCTGGGCAATTGGTTGGCTACCCAATCATGCACCTACGCAAGCACGGAATAGGTGTAAAAAAATACGTAGATACGCTAGAAACCAGCATTATCAATGCACTTGCCCGCTTTAACATTGCTGCATATCAACTCGATGGGCTTACCGGTATTTGGGTAGGAAAAGAAAACGAAACCAAACGTAAAATAGGTGCTATAGGCATACGTGTGCGTAACGGAATCAGTATGCATGGATTTGCCCTCAACGTAACCACCGACCTCTCTTATTTTGAGCATATTGTTCCGTGCGGAATCAATGACAAGGCTGTTACTTCTATCTATCAAGAAATTGGTAAAGGAACCGTTGCAGCGTTTGCTACTGCCTTTCAGGAGAGTTTCAATACTGAGTGGCAAAAAACGCTAGCTTTGTAATCCTATTATGAATTTAATCAAAAAAATACTCCTATGGACGATTGGCCTTACTATCACTGGTGCCGTGCTTTTAGTTCTCTTTGCTTTTTATGGCAATTTTAGTGGTGGTGAGCGAGTAGGCAAGATTATCAAAATAAGTAAAAAAGGGTACGTTTTCAAAACGTGGGAAGGGCAACTTAACACAGGTGAAATACAACGTGGTATCTGGGAATTCTCCGTAAAACCGTCTGACAAAAAAACCTTGACAGACCTAAGTGCCGCGATGAAATCAGGCTATAGAGTATCTCTCCATTACAATG
>CAWVTO010000062.1:0-9656 GCA_963932895.1 uncultured bacterium | reverse complement strand
GTAGGCTCTATGTCCAATATACGTGTGCCGTCTCCAGTAGTGGCTTTGCCACCAGCTTGCTCCGTAACGAAAGCCATTGGGTTACTCTCAAACATAAGACGAAGCTTACCTTCCTTAGCATCACTTGTTGCTGGGTACATAAAAATACCGCCTTTTAACAAGTTACGGTGAAAGTCTGACACCATGCTGCCGATGTATCTGGCACTGTATGGTTCTTTTATTTCTGAGTTGCGGCAGTAGTCCAAGTAGTTTTTTACCCCTGAGTCAAAACGATCATAGTTGCCGTCGTTTATAGAGTATATAGTCCCGTCTTTTGGTATTTGAATATCTGGATGACTCAATAAGAAGTCTCCAATGGAAGCATCTAGCGTAAACGCATTCACACCTTGTCCGGTGGTGAATACTATCATAGTGCTACTGCCGTATATGATATAGCCTGCTGCCACTTGGTTGTCCCCTTTTTGCAACACATCCTCCATCGTAACCGGTCCGCCTACTGGGCTTATACGTTGGTATACGGAGAATATGGTCCCTATGCTAGCGTTCACATCTATATTGCTGCTGCCGTCCAATGGATCCATTGCTATGATGTACTTGCTATCTTGATTGAGGGTAGTTTCTATGTGGTGTATGTCTTCTTCTTCTTCAGATATGATGGCACAACAATCTCCGCCTAGGGTAAGCGAAGATTTGAACTCTTCATTGGCAATAATATCTAATTTCTTGACTTCTTCGCCCTGTACATTCACAGTTCCATGGGCTCCTAAAATGTCTACTAGACCTGCCTTACGCACATCACGGTTTACTATTTTGGCTCCAAACTTTATATCTCTAAATATTTTCGATAAATCGCCTGTAGCTTCAGGATGTTTATTCTGCTGATCTGCAATGAACTGGCTTAAACTTATTACTTGGTTAATTCTCATTACTATATTATTGGGTAATTTTGTACAAATTTAATATTTAATGAGAGTATTCAAGTTTGGCGGTGCCAGTGTGAAAAGTGCAGACGCAGTTAAGAACGTTTCAAAAGTACTGAATGACCATGGAAACGGTCCTTTAGTGGTAGTTATATCTGCTATGGGTAAGATGACCAATAAGATGGAGCAATTAGTAGATGCTTACTATCATAACAAGGATTCTAAGAAGACACAGCTAGAGGAAGTGAAGAGCTTTCATCAATCCATAATCAAAGATCTACGGATAAGTGAAAACGACTACTATGAGGTAGAGAATCTACTTATAGAACTGGAGTGTATCATAGAGAAAAAACGAGATGAGTCTTCGTCTTACGATACGGAGTACGATAGAATCGTTCCTTTTGGAGAGTTGCTAAGCACTAAAATAGTGAGCACATACCTCAATAGACAAGGATATAAAAACAGGTGGATTGATGCCCGTAATTTTATTATCACGACCAATAAAAATCGTGCAGCCAATGTACTATGGGAAGAGAGTGTAGCTCTTATTAATGGTAGCCTAAAGCCACTCATTGAAAAACAGACGGTTATAACGCAAGGTTTTATAGGAAGAGGACTTAATCATAAGAACACGACACTGGGTAGGGAAGGATCAGACTATTCAGCAGCCATATTTGCCTTTGCCTTGGATGCTAATAGTGTGACTATTTGGAAAGATGTAGACGGCGTAATGAATGCTGATCCACGCAGATTTGCTGAAGCAGAACTCATACCAAAGTTGAGCTACAACGAAGCGATAGAGCTAGCGTACTACGGTGCATCTGTTATACATCCTAAGACCATACAGCCGCTCAAGAGTAAGGATATTCCACTCTACGTGAAGTCATTCTTAGATCCGAGTAAACCCGGTACCGTAGTGTTGGAAAATGAGAGCAGAACACTCAACGAGACGCAGTGTTATATCGTAAAGGATCAGCAATCGCTTATCAAAATAGCTTCCAAAGATTTTTCATTTATTGTTGAGGATAACTTAGAGTTAATTTTTAGTGCCTTCAATACGGCAGGAGTACAGCTTAACTTAATGCAGAACTCTGCCATTAGCTTCATGGCATGTTTCAATGCAGACGAGATGAAAAGAAATGCACTTGTGGCGTTACTGAAAAACAAGTTTGAGGTAGAATGGAGCGAGGGTTATACCTTGCTTACGGTGTTCAACTATTCAGATAGTAATTCTGAATTGCCGCGTGTTATCAATAAACGAGACATAGCTTTAGAACAACGATCTAGTAGTGCCTTGCAACTTTTGCTTGTAGAGTAATAGCTAGTTTTTTGGTAAAACTTCTATGTCGTTTTCGTAATAGATAATGCGTTCCTCGCCCAATACAAGGGCTGTGAATTTCCCATTTTTTTTGCCATTTTTAAATGGGCCAGTTATCGATTGTATATTGTCTTTACTCGTTTGAGTACACATCCCATTTGGCTTACCATCTTTGAAAATGCCTGATATGGTTCCGTCTGGAGTTTCAACTATGCCTTGCCCGGTGAGCTTATTTTGAACAATTTCACCTTTGTAGATATATCTGGTGCCCATAGAGTATACACCTCCACCGTGCATATTGTCTTGTACCCAATAACCTTGGTATTTGGTGTCGTCAGTGTACTGTATACGACCTTCTCCATGTTTAGAGCTCATAGCGTATGTTCCGGAGTACGAGTAGCCGTATGCTTTAGAGTAAAAATTTCCTTGACCCCAAAAAAATCCCAGTTTAAAATCGCCAGCGTACCTGTTACCAAAGGTGTCTAAATATTCGCCTCTACCGTGAGGTAGGCCGTAAGACCATTCTCCTTTATATACAGCTGTGCCATTGCCCCAAATCATGGTTCCCGTGCCATCTATCACGTTGCCCTCTTTTATTACGCCATTGGGCAACAACCTCATTTGGTTGGCTGCTTTCAGCTTTTCGGTGTGCTTTTGGAGTGCTTTTACCGATGCAGTAAGACGCATGTGAGAGAGTAGCTTATTGGTGAAATAGCACTCCATTTGATATCCTTCAGAAATCAATGTTGTGGCATACTCGTTTCCTTTCACAGCGTCATGTACACCTGTTAGTTCTTCTATTTCTAAGAGACTCATTCCCCATTTTATATTGAAAGGCAATGGTTCCGTATATCTCTGGTAAGTGTACCCACTGTCATACAGTGATATTCTATAGGCTGCTATATCGGAGTTGAAGTCTATGGATATACCGTCTTGGGCATAACTTAAACGATACAATCTGAGGTAAGGTAGAAACTCTTCGTTTGGTTTGCTCGTGCTTAAATTGAGAAGAAAATTGGTGGTTTCCATAGCAACGTATGGCTGACCCAATATTTTTTCTGGAGTTTGTGCATTGGCTTGGAAGAGAAGTAAAAAGCTCCCAGCTATGAATATATTTTTAATAATTTTTTTAACCATCTTGTACGCTAAGTGAAAACAAAAGTATCGATTGAATAGTTTGATTCCATGTGTGTAGCTATGAAATAAACTATATTTCGGATATAGGACGAGGACAGTTTAGCAGAAGTTGTTTTGTATTACGAAATGTATAACGGAAAGATTAGCTTTGCATCACCTATATTAAATGAAGAAACATAAAGTTACTTTTAGGTTTGAGACCGAACCGGGTAAAGAACTTACCATAGAAATAAATGAGGGCGATACTATACTAGATGCAGCTCACGATAATGATGTGACCCTAAATCACAACTGTGGTGCAGTGTGTGCGTGCAGTACGTGTCAGGTGTACATAGATAAGGGTATGGATAGCCTCACCGAAATTTCTGAAAAAGAAGAAGATTTCATAGACAGAGCCATAAACCCACGTATCAATTCCAGACTAGGTTGCCAGTGCGTTGTTACTTCAGATATAGACGTAACCATTCCAGATCAAAGTACTATAATAGGACATTAAAAATGAGTGAAAATAAATTTTTTGAGCCACCAATGGCTTGGGGTGATTATGAAGACATTGCACTAGCTCTTTACGAGAAGTTTGGCGATGATTTTACAGAAAGCAAAATATACCGTATTCGTTTTACAGACTTGCTCAATTGGGTACTAGAATTGCCCAATTTTGAAGGAGTAAGAGATGATAGCAACGAAGGGCATCTGGAGATGATTCAGAGTAGCTGGGTATACGAGTGGAGAGACAACCAATAAAAATTCCGTCCATTGATTTTAGATAAATTTTCACAGATAGATACCTTCATACTTGATGTAGATGGTGTACTTACCCCAGGTACTGTACTCGCTACAGATGAAGGTGAAATGCGTAGAGAGTTTGATATCAAAGACGGATTTGCCTTACAGTATGTGATAAAAAAAGGATACAACATCATCATTATCAGTGGGGGTAATTCTGAGGGTGTACGCCGCAGACTAAAAGGTCTAGGGATTACACAAGTACACACCGCTGTTGCTGATAAGAGAGCATTGCTCAACCAGTTGGTAAAGGAACTGGATCTAGATTTGGAGAATGCTTTGTATATGGGAGATGATTTTCCAGATCTTAGCATAATGCGTATGTGTGGCATAAAAGTATGCCCGGCAGACGCTGTATGGCAAGTGCAAGAAGAAGTAGACATTGTAACACGAGCCTGTGGAGGCAAAGGTGCAGTGCGAGAAATTATGGAGAAAGTACTCACCGTTCAAGATAAATGGGAAAGTACGGAGCACTCTGTATGGTAATAGGTACACCGCTACAAACCCCGTTATAAGTAAACCCCGTCTAGTCTTATCTTTGTAACCGAATGAAAGTTGTAGCTCACATTTCAAAGTACAAATACACCATAAGTCTTACTGTATTCTCTTTGTGGGTGTTGTTTTTTGATGGCAATAGTGCATTGTTTATGTATAAACAGTACAATGAGCTCAAGGACCTCAAGGCTCAAGAAGAGTTCCTTGCAAAAGAAATAAAGGAAATGCAACAGCAAAAAGAAGAGCTGTTTTCGGATGACGATAAGCTAGAACGCTACGCCAGGGAAAATTATTTCTTCAAGAAAGACAACGAAGATGTATATGTAATAGAGCGAGAAGACTAAAAATATTTACTGGCTATTATTGCTTTTATCTTGGGATAAGTGACTTGACTACTTCCCAAAATACTCTTTCCAAATACGTACTCTTCTCCACCCTCAAAATCCGTAACTACACCACCAGCTTGCTGTATGATGTATGCTCCAGCGGCTACGTCCCATGGGCTTAGGTTTAGTTCAAAGAACGCATCAAATCTTCCACATGCGGTATACGCTAAGTCTATTGCTGCACTGCCCATTCTGCGTAGTCCCTGTGTGCTTTTCATAAGTTCTGTCAGTACTTCCATGTAGGCATCTAGTTCTTCAAAATTGTAATACGGGAATCCTGTAGCGATTAAGGTTTGCTGCAAATTGTCACGATTAGCTACATGAATAGGTCTGTCATTTAGAAATGCCCCATGCGGAGTAGCTACAAAGTTTTCGTTTTCGGTAGGTACATACACGCAAGCATATACAGGTTTGGCATCTGCATACAAAGCGATAGAGATAGCGTATTTGCTATGGCCAAAAAGGTAGTTGGTAGTGCCGTCTAAGGGGTCTATTATCCAATAAAGTTGTTTGTTTTTGTTGTCGGTTGTATTTTCTTCTGCGAGGTAACCTGCTGTTGGGGTTATTTTATTCAGACCCGATATGAGCATTTTTTCACTCTCAATATCTACATAGCTCACTAGTTGGTTTAGACTTTTTTCATCTATGTCTATAGCAGATACCTTAGTCTGATTTTCCTTTTGAAATTGACCTACCTCTTTTACGAGGGATTCTATTGATTTGAGTTGATCTGTTGTAAGCACTTTATTAGGATAATAGCGTATGTTTAAATTTAGAGAGGAGTACTTTGGCTACGCCAAGTTTTGTTTTGATGAAGTAGATTAGTCCAACTTCTGTAAGAATAAAGAATGCAGTTGAAAAAGCTTTGGTTATACTGCCTTTGAGTATAAGATTGGCAATGCGGTATTTGGCACTATGCACTATCCCGTTCTTTCCTATATATAGCTCCTCTTTTCTAAATATGTTTTCTTTTAGTAGCTTTTTTTGAAGCAGCAAATCTACTTGTAGTATGTCTCTATCACTATAGTTGCCAGTGTCATTTGTAGCATGATCGCGATAGATATGCAGTGTATCGGTGATATAGCGAGTAGGTAGAGATACGGCTATACGAGCCCACATATCCCAATCGCAAGCGTGTGGTGCATAGTCCCTAAATTGAAGTTCCTTAGCCGCATTGGTTTTCAATACTACAGCACTAGCTATTAAGCAGTTTCGATACTTGAGGTGTTCAAAAATTCCCTTTGTGTTATAGTCTGTAATGGGTTGTTGCGTGTAGTTCGTACCATCAAACGTGCGAGAAGCACAGGCGATTAGAGCAAGTTTTGGATTCAGAATAATTTCTGTGGCTATACGTTGGTAGAAGGTCGATTCTACTATATCATCCGCATGTAGAATATGGACGTAGTCATTGGTGGCATGTTCTAGACATTTATTGAAATTGCCTACCAAGCCTAAATTATGCTCATTGCTATAGAATTTGATTCCTTTTGCCTCGTAGGTTTTTTGTACATTCGCTATCTCAATAGGATTGGAACCATCGTCTACTACATATATGTTTAACTCAAAAGGTCCAGTTTTTTGTGACAACACAGAATCCAAGGTATTTGTTAAAAATGGACTCTTGTAATTGGGTATTGCGACGTCTATACAAATGTGCTCCATGACGTTAACAAAAGTATATGAATAATGCGAAGGACATATCGTTGATACAAAGTATTTGTATTGTTATTCCGACATATAACCGTGCGGCGATTCTATGGCAATCGCTATTGAAGTATCAGGAAATCGCTCATATAAAAGAAGCAACTATCCTCATAATAGACAATAACTCTAGTGACGACACGGCCCATACAGTTCGTGAGTTTAGAGAACGTTCAAACCTCAATGTAGTCTACTATTTTGAAGCACAGCAAGGTTTATCCTTTGCTAAAAATAAGGCGATAGAATTGTGCGAACAAGACTATATGCTTTTTCTGGATGATGATTGTTATCCGCAGAAGGACATACTTGTGCACTGTGCTCACCATATCGCATTAAGTAGGAAAGCCGTTGTGGGGAAAGTTATGAGGTGGGCAGAAATGGTTCCAACATGGAATTTAGATGAGTTTTTTATTCATAATCATCCGAGTAATGTTGCTGTAGACATCAATTCGTCCCTTTATTTTAAAGGAGGTATAGCATTGCTGTCTAAAGAGATGTTGCGAAAAATAGGAGGGTTCAATCTGTCTTTAGGTATGCGAGGGAGCGAATCTGCTTATGGAGAAGATACAGATTTGGCTATTAGGCTTATGGCTAAGGGCGAAAAAATATGCTATGACCCAGCTGTTGCCATGTACCACTGCTCGCATCAAAATAGTGTGCGGGGTTATTGTAAGGCGTATTATACATTGGGCAGGAATTCGTTTGAACTAAATAACGTAAATCACTCGTGGGTAAAACTGTCCTTGTGGTGTGTTAGAGCATGGATACATGCTCCGTTTATATTTGTGGGTGCATGGGTAAAGTATGCGAATATAAAAACAGCGTTAGTGAAAGCAGGTATACCCGTAGCTTTAGCCTTCGGAAGAATTAGGAGTGCCTATCTTCATCAAAAGTAGTCAAGATCGTTTTCTCAAACGTAGACCATGTTAAGTTCTTCGTGTAGCACGCGTAGGTGGATTTACGCAGTGCGGTGTATGCTTCGGGGTTCCCAATATAGTTTTCTAGTATAGCCACAGCATCGGCATTAGTCTCCACGATAAAACCATTCACACCTTCCTCTACAATGGAACTAATTCCTCCTACGTTGGATACGATTACGGGTAATCCTATACTATTGGCTTCGTTTATCACTATGGGTGTGCAGTCTGCTCTAGATAGTAATACGAAAAAATGTGCTGCTTTATAGTAAGCAGCCAATTGTGCAATCCCTTCTTTAGTCTGTTTATCAATCTTTACGTCTATGCCTACGATAGTGACCTTGCAGTCAAGAAGATTTGCGAGAGCAGTACTTTTGTCTATTCCTTTACGTTGGTAGTCTATTCCTACAGTGAGTAGAGATAACTGACCTATCTCAGATGGAATAGCGATGGAAGAAAATCCTTCATCTGGTATGTTGCTACCAAAGTTTATCAGTTGTAGTTTTTGGGTTAAGCTTGGGTAATGTTGAGCGGTATTTTGAAGTGCCCAATCTGAGGTGTAAAATAAATAGTCATATTTTTTTAAAATGGCTTTTTCCACAGTGGCTGCGTTTTTAGCTCCGTGAGTAGTGAGTGCTGTGTATAGGCTATAGTTATCTCTTAAGAGGTGAAAATTTGCATCTGCAACCAGATAGGTTGGGCATGTGGGATTAAAATGGAGTAGCTCAGACCCAGAGCCTAAGACCAATAGCAAGTCAGGCTTACATCGTGATGTCTTCTTGAAAAGGGCAGGAGTGTATAGGAAACTCACATACCGGTTGAAATATACGTTACTTCTGTTGCCCAATAACTTGTATCTAACACGTGATACCATCCCCAATAATTTTTGTAGTCTATGTGCAGCAGGCGAATAGCAGGTTTCTACCTCGTTATTTTTAGATAACTGACGAAGTACTGCGGCATTTATTCCAGACCAGTATGTCTCTTTATTGACGGGTAATATGCTAGCTATCAGTATTTTCACTATAGGATATTGGGTTCTTTTTAGTGTATTTTACGTATTGGTAAAGCAATGTTAAGGGGTAATTTTCGAAATGCCGTGGCAACCGTATTATTTATATCAACCGAATTATTTTACTTTTTAAAAGTATATGGGCTGAAAAAATTGCATTTTAGCACCCAAGTTTGACATTTAATCTAGTAATACCCGTATATAACAGGCTCCATTCTTTGCGTAGATTGATGCGTAGTATCGAACGCACAATAATCAAGGGCAATATGAATCTGTATATCAGTTGTGATGGCGGTGCGTCTCAAGATGTGGTCACATTTGTCAATAACTATTCTTGGGAGTATGGTAGGTGCGAGGTAATACAACAAGAAGTGCAACTTGGGGTAGATCAGCATAACCTGGCTTGTATGAAACTTGCAGAGCAATTGGGTAATGTCGTAGTACTAGAAGACGATTTAGTGGTATCTCCTGCTTTTCAGAGCTATTTGCTAAGTATGGAATCACTTGCAAAGTCAGAGAAAAATTTAGCAGGCATTAGCTTGTACCGTTATCCTATGGTAGAGCAAGACCATTTTTCATTTGAATTGATACCAAATGATGAGTTTGTCTATTACCAACAGCGGTCGAGTAGCAATGGCTGCTTTTATATATGGGATATGCTACAACCGTATTTTGTGTTTTTAGAGACTTTTAATTCTGATTTCAATAATTACGTACTACCTCAGAATGTAATGAATTGGGGTGATGAAGTATGGGAAAAGAGTTTTTACTGCTACGTACAGCAGGCCAATAAATACGTTGCATTTCCACGATATAGTCTCACTTCAGACTTTGCAGATATTGGCGTGCACATGAAAAAGCAAACCAATAAGTACGCACATCAATCCATGCTATTTCTAGGTAAGAAATTTAGTGCACCAAACCAACTGCAAGACAGCGACAACGTATATGACGCTTTTTATGAACTGGTAGGTAAAACCTATA
>CAWVTO010000061.1:0-9713 GCA_963932895.1 uncultured bacterium | reverse complement strand
GAAAACCCGGTGTCCTAGCCGATAGACGAACGGGCCAATTAAATGCTCGTATCACTTCCACTATTACTAGCTTCTGTGTTGTCCGGCTCCGAAACCTTCGGATGACATTACCCAACACTGTTGGAAGAACAAATCCCCCTTTCGTGTTAAGCGAGTGCAAAAGAAATATTATTATTTTAAACGCCAAACAAAAAGATTTAAAAAGGCATAAATTTTAGAAATACTTTCACTTCACTGATTCCAAGCCAATTCATTACATAATTCACCTTTATTTCAGTCTATAAATTTTAAAAATAAGTTAGGTTTGCATTTCTTATTAAGAAAAAATAAAAAACAGAAAAACAATGAGAGTAGCCATCAATGGGTTCGGTAGAATTGGAAGACTAGCATTCAAATGCCTTCTAGAGAAAGAAAATATAGAGGTAGTAGCTATAAATGACCTAACAGACAATAAAACACTTGCTCACCTACTGAAATACGATTCTGTACAAGGTAAGTTTAACGGTACGGTAGATTTTACAGACGAGCACATCATCGTAAATGGGACAAAAATAGCAGCTACTGCTGAGCGTGACCCGTCTAACCTTCCTTGGAAAGAAATGAATGTAGATGTAGTACTAGAGAGTACAGGTTTCTTCAGAAGCCCAGAGACTGCTGGTAAGCATATCACGGCTGGGGCTAAAAAAGTAATCATCTCTGCTCCTGCGAGTGGCGATGTAAAAACAGTAGTATTGGGAGTAAATGATGAGACGCTAAGCGGTGACGAAACAATTGTATCAAACGCTAGTTGTACCACCAATTGCCTTGCTCCTATGGCTAAAGTACTAGACGACTTACTTGGTCTAGAAAGTGGCTTCATGACTACGATTCACTCATACACCAGTGATCAACGTTTATTAGACGCTCCACATTCTGACTTAAGAAGAGCTCGCTCTGCGGCATTAAACATAATCCCAACAAGTACAGGTGCTGCTAAGGCAGTAGGTCTTGTTTTGCCTCATCTTGCAGGCAAACTAAACGGAAACTCGCTACGTGTACCTACTCCAACAGGTAGTGCTACTGATTTTGTAGTAACGCTTAAGAAAGAGACCACAGTAGAAGAAGTAAATGCTGCATTCAAAAAAGCATCTGAAACAAATCTGAAAGGAATACTTGAATACAGTGAAGATCCTTTGGTATCTTCTGACATCGTAGGAAATCCTCACTCGTGTATTTTTGATGCTCAAACAACAATGGTAATGGGCAATACAGTAAAGATAATGGGCTGGTATGACAATGAAGCTGGATACAGCAACAGAGTTGCAGACCTTATTGCTAAAATCGGATAGTTTATTCCTTTGGCACACTAAAAAGAGGCAATGCAGCAGCATTGCCTCTTTTTTTTATTCGATTCTACATCCAAAACATTTACTTTAGCAACGTGCTAACCAAACTTAAATCACTCGGCCCAGGTCTGCTTTATGCAGGTGCGGCCATCGGGGTATCTCACCTTGTGCAAAGCACCAAAGCTGGAGCAACCTATGGCTATGTATTGATAGTGGCCATTGTTTTGGCACATATTTTTAAATATCCATTCTTTGCTATAGGTCCACGCTACGCCAAAGCCACCGGCACGTCCTTGGTGGCTGGCTACGCTCAAATGGGTAAATGGGCGATCATACTTCTTCTGGTGCTCACTGTTAGTACCATGTTCACCGTACAAGCAGCAGTTACCCTTGTTACAGCAGGTATATTGCAGCACATAGGAGCTGCACTTACAGCACCTGTCCTATCGCTTTTGTTATTGCTCGTGTGTTTTGTTCTATTAAACGTAGGCAATTATTCCCTACTAGACCATCTCATGAAGGTGATTATGATCGTACTCTCACTGTCTACCCTCACAGCATTCATACTCTCCTTCAACGTGGATATAGAAACTCTCCCTTCTGCCAAGGTACATTTCGATATTACTACAAAACAAGATTTAGGCTTTTTAATGGCATTTGTAGGTTGGATGCCGGCACCGCTAGACATTGCTATTTGGCATAGTATATGGACGCTCGCCAATGGGAAACCAACAGAAAAAGGCAATTTTGATTTCAATGTTGGATTTTTTGGTACAGCAATCCTCGGTATATGTTTCTTAGTATTAGGAGCTCATACACTATACGGCACAGGCGAAACACTGGCAGCCTCAGCAGGTGGTTTTGCTGCACAGCTTATCACATCGTTCACTAGCAGTTTGGGAAATTGGTCTTATTGGTTAATTAGTATTGCTGCATTTACGACTATGTTTAGCACTACACTTACGTGTTTTGACGCTATGCCCCGTGTTATGAGCAAAATAGGAGAAGAACTAAATTTCTCAAAGACATTCACCAAGACCAGCACCTGGCAAATCGTGCTCTTAGCAGGCAGTATGCTCATCCTCTTTTATTTTATGAGTAGCATGAAGCAGATGGTGACCTTTGCTACCATTGTTTCATTTCTTACTGCTCCTGTTTTGGCATGGCTAAGCTACAAATTGGTTGCCAAACATCCGCAGATAAAGCTGTGGTCTACAACCGAAACCCTAGTAGCCAAAATGGGTATTGTAGCACTTGTTGCTCTAAGTGTTCTGTATGTTATTTCATTTTTGTAACCTTGTCCCAACACACATGCCTGATATCTCTGTAAAAACGATGCCTATAGAACAAATAACTAACCACAGTCGTACTCTGCTTAGAATAATTTGTTTATGAACGGTCGTGTCCTTATATCAGAACCTTTTTTACCCGATCCAAATTTTAATCGTAGCGTAATACTCATAACCGAGCATGACGAAAAAGGCAGTATGGGCTACGTTCTTAATCAACGTACAGATTATACCGTAAACACGCTTGTAGAAGGCCTAGATAAGGTGAACAATACTACCTACCAAGGCGGTCCTGTAGAGCTGAATAGTCTGCACTACTTGCACACGTATCCGCAAATAGAAGGCTGCATAAAAGTACAAGATGGCGTATACTGGGGTGGCGATTTTGGCGATGTATGTAACGGCCTAATGTCTGGCTCCATGCAGCAAGAAAACTTTCGCTTCTTTGTGGGATATAGTGGTTGGGCGGCCGGTCAGTTGCAAGCTGAACTGGACGAAAAAGCTTGGATGGTGGGCGACCTAGAAGCCAAGTACATTTTTGACCAGAATATAGAAGATGATGCACTTTGGAAACACGCCATACGCGAACAAGGCGGAACAAATGCTCTACTTGCTAATGCTCCTACAGACCCTTTTTTGAATTAGGAAATGATTAATTGCATACCTTTGTAAGCAACAAGTTAGAACAATGGATAACAGTATTTTGATCTCAGCACACAGTATCCTCAGATGGGCAGTTTTACTATTTGGACTCTATGCCATAACCAAGAGTGCTAGAGGAGTTCTCTACAAACAAGACTATACATCAAATCATAATTTAGCCGCGACACTATTCATAGCAAGTGTACACCTCCAAGTTGTAATCGGTCTATTGCTTTATGTAGCAAGAGGCTGGGCAGACAGTTTTAGTGACATGGCCGCAACTATGGGCAATGCTTCGAGTAGATTTTGGGCTGTAGAACACCTTGTAGGTATGCTACTTGCTGCAATACTTATCCAGATAGGCCGCACCAAAAGCAAAAAAGCTACAGAAGTAGCCAAGAAACATAAAATAGCTCTTCTCTTTTTTTCCATAGGACTACTCATCATATTGGCTATGATACCGTGGCCTTTTAGAGGAGAAGTAGCACGTAGCTTATGGCCATAAGCTACTACCATCATTATTAGAAATAAAACAATATCTTGAAAAAAGAAACACTACAAGCAGTAGCAGACATACTGGGCAACGGTTACAAGTGCTACGTAAATACGACCACTGAAGAAGTACAGACAGCAGAAAACGTATCGTTAGAAGATCAGCAAAGCGACAACTACAAAGAATACGTACCTCTGGAAGGACCCGTTATCTTTGGTTTTATGCAGGACTACGTAAAAGGCGTTGAAGATTTTGAAAAGCAAAGTGAGTTGCTCGAAGCTATTAGCTTTGACAACCCCTTCAAAAGTTTCAAAACGGCTGTATACAGCACTGGCTTGGCAGATGAGTGGATCGCTTATCGCATCGAGCGAATAGTGGCAGTCATATAGTACGTATGCTAACTTACTTGGAGGCTACAAGGCTTCCAAGTTTCTACGCATCAAGTCTTTAAGTTCTTCTATGTTGTTGCCATCTTTGGCAGACACGAAAACGATATTGTCATTGAGCTTAGCCATCCAGGTTTTCTTTAAGGTAGCGAGGTCGTAAATGGCCTCATCCTCAAATATATCATCGCTGGTAGCGTCTGGTTTATACTTATCTATTTTATTGAAAATGGTAATGATTGGTTTGTTCCCCGCTCCAATCTCCGATAGGGTTTCCATGACCGTCTCCATTTGCTCCTCAAACTGTGAGTGGCTTACATCTACTACATGGAGTAATATGTCTGCTTCTATTACCTCATCCAAGGTGCTTTTAAAACTCTCTACCAGTTGATGCGGCAGTTTGCGTATGAAGCCAACCGTATCTGACAATAAGAAAATACACGGCTTGTACGTGACAGGATCTGGAGGGAAAACGACCTTACGCACTGTACTATCTAGCGTAGCAAATAGTTTATCTTGAGCCAATACATCTGCCTTCGCAAGTAGATTAATCAGAGTAGACTTCCCTACGTTGGTATACCCTACCAAGGCTATGCGTTTTTGGCCTTCTCTATTCTTACGACGCGTTACTGCTTGCTTATCTATGTCTTTCAGCTCTTGTTTTAGCTTGGATATCTTGTCTCTAATGACACGTCTATCGGTCTCTATCTCTTTCTCTCCAGGACCCTTCATACCTATACCACCCTTTTGTTTCTGTAGGTGAGTCCACATACCGGTAAGTCGTGGCAAGAGATACTCGCTCTGTGCGAGCTCTACTTGAGTACGAGCTTGTGCTGTTTGAGCATTTTTGGCAAAAATGTCCAGTATCAAACTACTGCGATCTACTATTTTGCAATGTACGTGCTCCTCTAGGTTTCGTATTTGTGAGGGACTAAGTTCATCATCAAAAATAGCAAGATCAATATCGTGCTCTTTTACATAAGCTGCCACTTCTTCTATTTTACCTTTACCAATGTATGTCTTAGGGTTGGGATACTCCAACCGTTGAGTGAAACGCTTTCGGGTTTCGGCACCTGCAGTAAAAGCCAAAAATTCCAACTCATCTAAGTAGACTACCGTTGATTTTAATGGCATATTTTTGTGCTCTACTCCTATCAGTATAGCCTGCTCTAGGTCTGAGTCGTTATTTACGTGAAAATTCAATAGATGATTTGCGTTTTAATTTTCGTTCTTTGTATACGAGAAGTATGTTGCAAAAATACATCCAAAAATCACGGTTATGCCTGCTCATTTTTATACTGGGGACTTTAGCCACTCAAGCTCAGGTTTTAGAATGGAGTAATCCTACCAAACTAAAGGGAGGTGCCATATTTACTAAGGTGATAGGAGAAAATCAGCACGGGGTGTATTTACTTCGGTATCGCAATCGATTTTATACTAAAAACATCGTTTTAGAACGCTTTAACCATCAGCTCGTTTTCAAGAAAAGCATCCATATAGAACTACGCAAGGCACGGCTCAGCAAGCTATATATTACTTCAAGAGGCATTTTATTACTAAAAGCGAAATACATACGTCAGCAACAAGAAAACCATCTTATTGCTCAATGGTACGATTTTGATTTTAAGGAAATAGGGGAACCCGTACTCCTCACCAAATCTGCTGTAAAAGAATTTGGCGATAGAGGTAATTTCAGAATAAGAATGAGTGATGATTTACAAAAAATACTGGTTCTAACAACGGAAGAATCCACCACAAACAATACTCTACTCCACTATCGATTATTCACAGACTCACTGGCAGCCCTCAAAAAGCACACCTTTCGTCTCGACTACCCTTATAAAGCAATGGTACTTCAAGACCTTTTGGTGACCAACACATCTACGGTAACCATCCTGGCCAATGTAGCTCCCAGACCTACCAAAAGGTACACCACAACTGATTTTCACTTAATCACACTACGTGATTCAACCTTTTGCGATAAGCAAATTACCGATAGTGTGAATTTAAAATCTCCAAGGCTAACCTACAATAGGAACCTAGATCAGGCCACAGTAACTAGTTTTTATGCCCTAAAAGAACAGCGAGGTATCGTAGGAACTCTTTTTTATTCATCCAACAATCCACTTGACTCAGCCCGTTTGGTCTGGAGCAAATTTAGCAGTGACCTGATAGACCAAATAACCATAAACGACCGAAATGAGGACGCCGTATCAGAAGGATTTAACATACTCCAAGCCACTCCTCGTTCTGATGGGGGTATGCTCATTATTGCAGAGCAAAAAAACATAGCAACGGAAGACGATGTCATCCTAGTGAATGGATTACCTCAAAGCACGTCTAAAAATATTTACAATTTTAATGAGATTCTGGTACTCAACTATGATGACAGTGCCTACTTGGACTGGCACAAGCTAATCACCAAAAACCAAACTACCGTAAATGACGGAGGATACTTCAGTTCTGTAGTAATATACACCGGGCCAAAGTATATACAGCTCATATACAATGATCAGCTCCGTAGCTCTGGAGAGGTAATGCAGTACACCATCTACAACAATGGAATGGAGAAAAGTAAGAAGCTCCTAAAAGCAGAAATAGACTTTGTGGCTATTGTACCCTCTGAGTCTAAGCAAGTTTCTTCTAACAAAGTAATAGTTCCTACGTCAAAAAATAGGAGATTTGCCCTGCTAAAACTAGTTTACAATTGATAAAATTACTCACAGAAAAGATAGGTGGAGCACTCCTACTCGCTATAGCCATTTTGACCGGTTTCGGTCTTATTATGGGTGATAGCAGTATCAGTATGATTGCCAAGCTGATTCTCTTACTGGTAGAAGGCCTTTTGCTCAATTATCTGTGCTTCAGATTTGGGATACTAGGTATCAACACAAATCTACCATTGGTTCTCTTTTGTACACTCACAGCCTTGGTAGTACCACAGCTTTCCATGGGAGATATCATATATGGGGGAGTTTTTCTTGGGGCATTGTTCCTTGCCTTCGAGAGTAGAGAGCACCGAAAGCTTTCTAGCAGTTATATGATCTACTTCGGAGTACTCCTTGGCATCGCACAAGCTTTTAGCAACATTAGCCTGCTGATGATGCTGCCCGTTTTTATACTTTTTGCCCAAGCAGGCACACGTAGACCACGTCATTTTATCCTTAGTTTTACTTACTTCGCAATGGTTATTATCTCCATCTCTGGGTTGCTATTTGTGATGGAGTTAGAACATAGAATATGGGAGCTTATCCCTTCGCTATCGTTTGATTACTCCGTCTTCAATACCATAGTAATAAAGCTAACGGTACCCTTCATTCTTATTTGCTTAATTATACATTTCCTTTCCCTCAACAGCTACCGATTCAGGTATCCAAATAAATCCATCATATTCAACTACACCATGCTATTGCAATTGGCTTGTTCAATATTATTAGTGATCCTTACTGCTGAGTTAGACATATTGATGTACGCTATCATGGCAGCAAGTACATTGTTGTCATTTGTGTTTGGATATAAACAAGATAGCACCTTCATTAATTCTGCATTTGCGAGTTTAATAAGCATATGCATGATGTCACTATTCCTTTATAAAATATTAATCTTGTAACAGTTGTGGAATTTAATTTTCTTTGCCAGCAACACCACAAAAATCATTAGCTCATGAACGAGGATATAAAAATAGTATTAGACGAATTGAAAGAAGCATGTGAGAAAGCTTTGGACCACGTAGCAGCTGAGGTAGGCAAGCTAAGAGCAGGCAAAGCAACACCCAGCATGCTAGACAGTGTAATGGTAGACTATTATGGCAGCAAAGTGCCCCTGAGCCAAGTAGCCAATGTAAATACACCTGATGCTAAAACACTCATGGTGAAACCGTGGGAAAAAGGCATGCTTGATGAAATAAGCAAAGGAATAATGTATGCCAATCTTGGTCTAAATCCTCAAAATGATGGAGAGCAGGTCATCATAAATGTACCACCCCTTACAGAGGAACGCCGCATGCAGCTCGTAAAACAAGCTAAAGGTGAAAGTGAGCACGGTAAAATTGGTTTGCGTAGTGCACGTAAAGATGCCATTGACATGACAAAAATGCTTCAGAAAGACGGACTTGGAGAAGATATGGCTAAAGATACTGAAGCAGAAGTACAAAAGGTAATAGAGGCTTATAGCAAGCGTATAGACGATACTATCGCTAACAAGGAAAAAGAAATAATGACGATCTAGTCGTTATCAATCCTTTAATTCCGGCCTATGGCATTTGCTGTCATGAGAGCAGGTACTCAAACTTTGGTACAATTTTGCCTGAAGCAAAATCACTCTATTTGACAAACTACTACAACAATGCTATCTGGAAAATTTAGAAAAAACATACCCATAGGTGCCGAAGTAGAAATAGTACAAAAGCACCACCAACGCAGTGGCGAACTTACAGATGGGTTTGTAAAACGACTGCTTACTAAATCTCCTGAACATACGCACGGCATAAAAGTACTGCTAGAAACAGGAGAAGTAGGGAGAGTAAAGAATGTACTCGAAGAAGACGACTAAAACAAAGAAGGCCAGTGAAATTCACTGGCCTTCTTTGTAATTCAAAAATGAATACTATTATTTTTTAGCTATCTAAACGCATCAAAATCTCCAATCAAGCTGGTTCTTATTGGCTATAGACCACGGTTAAAACATTATCTATTTTTTAGCATATCCAATGCTACATCTACTATCATGTCTTCTTGACCGCCTACCATTTTACGTTTGCCCAGTTCTTGCAAAATATCTGCCGTATTGAGTCCGTACTTTTGAGCTGCTCGCTCACTGTGCAGTAAGAAACTAGAATACACTCCTGCATACCCGAGACTAAGCGTCTCTCTATCTACCCGCACTGGTCGCTCCTGCAATGGACGAATTTCATCATCTGCTAGGTCCATAAGCTGCAGAACGTCTGAGTTGGTCTTCACATCCATTCTATTGAGCACAGCTATAAGCACTTCTAACGGACAATTTCCGGCTCCTGCTCCCATACCTGCTAATGAGGCATCCAAACGAGTAGCACCGTGCTGCATACCAACTATAGTATTGGCTACACCGAGGCTTAGATTATGATGGCAGTGTATGCCAACTTCTGTATCACTATCTAACACATCCTTGAATGCTTTGATTCTATCTGCTACTCCATCCATCATAAGAGCACCTGCACTATCTGTTACGTATACACAATCGGCACCGTAACTTTCCATTAATTTGGCTTGTTCTGCTAGTTTACTCGGCTCATTCATATGTGCCATCATCAGAAAACCACCCACATCCATTCCTAGTTTTTTGGCAGCTTCTATATGCTGTCTACTCACATCTGCTTCTGTGCAATGCGTTGCTACCCGCACAGAACGCACACCCAAGGCATACGCCTTTTTAAGATCTTCTATGGTTCCTATGCCTGGAAGAAGCAACGTAGTAAGCACCGCATGATTCAACTCTTCAGCAACACCTTCTAGCCAATCCCAGTCGGTATGTGCACCAAAGCCATAGTTGAAACTACCTCCACTAAGTCCATCTCCATGAGAAATTTCTATCGCATCTACTC
>CAWVTO010000060.1:0-9729 GCA_963932895.1 uncultured bacterium | reverse complement strand
ACACACGATACCATCACTCCAATCCAACTTGGTGGATATGGTAGACTTTGCTATTGCACCATCCATCACAATTAGTCTTTCGCCAGGTATTAGAATAATGTCTTTATCTTCATGTTCAAAATGAACTGAACCTTCATGTAATTCTACCGTAGTAACCTTATCGTCTGTGTATACGTCAAATTGAGTACCGTATACAACTACATCTCCTAATTTGGTTTCAACTCTAAACGCTTGATCAGACTTGCTGACATCAAAATATGCTTGGCCAATAAGTCGAACGGTGCGATGTTCTTTGTTATACCCATCAGCACTACTTAGGCTAGAATTCTTGTTAAGCATGACTTCTGTCTCATCTACAAAAATGTGCTTTTGTATAGTGTTGTGAGAAGTAAATGAAATATCAGTGGAACCAAAGAACCACATAGCGGTAGTAAATACGGCAAGAATAGCAACACTTGCAGCTACTTTAGCCCAATATAAGCCTATGCGTTGTGAAGATTGTGAAGTAGTCACCTGGTCTTTAAAACTATGCCAGGATGCTTGGGTGACAGTATGGTCATGGTCTAACGTATTTGTTAGTTTCCAAATAGAGTCATATTCCGAATACGCAGCACGCAGACTATCAGAGGCACGTAATTCTGCCTCAAATGATGTCTTCTCCAATTCTGACATATTGCCAGAAAGGTACCGCACTATTTTATCTTCTACGCTTGTATTCACTGTTATTATTTTATAACTGGCTACTCACCGTGGCTCTTAGGTGAGACAATGTGCTTTTGTTGTGATCGCTTTCCGAAAGCCAAAGTTGTACTTCCGTAGTCTCTTTCTCAGTACATTTTCCAAAGAGAAATTTCAATAAGATATTAGATTCCCAAATCATAATGGTTGCGTTATGTACTATGTAATACAACATCTTACTCTTTTACCCCTACGTCAGTTTCATTTTTTCTTTGAATATTTTCAACGCCTTGGTCATTTGGTTCTCCACGGTTTTAATACTAATGTCTAAGAGATGAGCAATTTCTTTATTTTTGAGTCCGTCAAAACGACTCATTACAAAAACTTGTTTGCATTTTGGTGGCAATGTATTCAGTATTGACTGGAGCTTATTTTCAATTTCCTTTTCTTCCAAGGGTAAATCTGCTCTAAAAGAACTTTCTTTATCGTGAGGTTGTAATTCTACAACGGTCATTTTAGCCCTTTTATGAAAATTTGCACTTCGGTTTTTTACTGCGGTAAATAAGTACGACTTTAATTTTTCGTCCAATTCCAGTTTATCTTTTTTTTGCCAAACGGCTAAAAAAACATTGTTGACCAACTCTGCAGCATCTGCAGTACTTCCTGTAAGATATATTGCAAAGGCCAGTAAAGACGGATGAAACCGTCGGTACAATAGCTCAAATTTGGAATCTTGGTTCAACGTCTATTCAGATAATATGGTCCAAATCAAGGAAAAAAAACTGGATCTAACACAATAGCTACTTCTTAATATTGTTTGTATGGCGTATTGGTGAGGATACTGGTCCATAAATAACCCATGACAACACAAAATAGTCAGATTTGTACAAATATTGTATAGGAATAAAACGTATTACAATTACATTTGCACTCCTTTATAAGAAAGGGTCAGATGGCCGAGTGGCTAGGCTCAGCTCTGCAAAAGCTGCTACACCGGTTCGAATCCGGTTCTGACCTCAAAAAAAAAGCTCCAATCGAAAGATTGGAGCTTTTTTGTGTTTGAAGAAATGAAGATCACATTGCATCTGCTTTTCTTGTTACCTCAAATTCGCCATTGGAAATATTAACAGTCTGACCATTTACATTTTTAACCTGACCAGAGAAAGTTCCTTTCACTTGCTCTCCTACTTCACCGTATTCTGTAACAATCACAGTAAGCGTTGTAGTACTAGCTTCGTGCTCTTGTCTTCGTACATCACCTTCAGTACCTGTACCGATACCAAATACCACTCCGTTATCGCCTACTTCTGAAGAAGTGTATGTTCCAGTAGATTTACCTTTAAACGTAATTTGAAAGTCAATATCGCCATTTGTATTGTCAGAACCGAATACGATAATTGCCGTTTCGTCTTTCCCAGAAACATACGTAGAATTTGTTCTAGCAGCCTCCTCTATGATAGAGTAATCTCTTAAACCTACTCTTACTTTGTTATTAGCCTCTACCACTATTTCTGTGGTATCTGTTGTTGACGTCTTTGGTGTAACAGGATCTTCACCACCACAACTTGTTGTGGTTGTTCCAATTATAGCAGCTACTGCTATAAGTAAAATTAAGCTGAATTTTTTCATTATTTATTATTTGAATTAGTTATGATGCAATTATACAAATCATTTTTATATCCATATCCTTAAAATTTATAGTTGTCTTCAATTTCAACTTCTCTAGTATGGGTCAATATCTTCCCTTTCTCTACGCCTTTGAACTCCATACATTGGCCACTTCCTCTAATGTATGTGCCTTCTGGTATGCAAACTACTCTTTGCGTGCTATTGGCAGCAAGGTACTCTTGCAACCGCTTCTTTCTCGACTCTCCACCGTGGTTTTCTATTACGCGTTCGGTATAGTGTGGATTAATTTGAAAATCGACTAAACCCAAAGCGTTAAAAGAGGACGGCTGTACTATGGGCATATCATTGGTCGTACAAATGCTTGGTGTGGCTATGTTTGAGCCCGCACTCCAACCCGCATAGTAGGTGCCAGTATCCACAGCTTTTTGTATATCTACTACCAGATCAAGGTCTTGAAGTGTTTTGAGTAAATGGAACGTATTACCTCCGCCTACAAAAATGGCAGAAGCATTTGCTATCGCCTCATTTTTATTCTCAACTGCGTCAAGATTTATTACCTCTATAGCGTACTCGAGTAAAGCAGTATTCACTTTATCGGTATACTCTTCGTAACTAAAATCTACAGCTGCATAGGGTACAAAAACGATAGACTTGGTTTGCCCAGAAACAAAAGATGCAATAATGCTTTTGCACCATTGCATGTATTGCTCTCCATAATTCGTTGAATTACTCAGGAGAAGTAAGTTCTTCATTATTACTTAATGATCTCCAATAATTCTACTTCGAATACCAATGTAGAACCGGCAGGTATAGGGCCTGTAGCTCTTTCTCCATACGCTAAGTCTGCAGGGATAACTAATTCCCACTTTGACCCCACTGGCATCATGGTAAGAGCTTCTGTCCATCCCGGTATTACTTGATCCGTACCAAATTCTGCTGGCTCACCTCTATCTACAGAACTATCAAATACAGTACCATCTGTTAATTTACCTGTATAATGTACTTTAACTTTAGCTCCTGCTTCAGGTATAGCACCCGCACCTTCAGTAATTACTCTATACTGCAGGCCAGTTTGTGTTACCTGTACTCCTTCTTTTACTTTGTTTGCATCCAAAAATTTATTTCCAGCTGCTTGAGATTCTGCACTCTTTGCTTCTTCTATTTTACTAAAAAAACCTGTCATACATTGGTTTGCTACCTCCTCTGATATTTCATTTTCTTTACCATCCATTATCCGTTGTACACCAGTGAGAAAAGAACGATTATCCAGTTCTTTTACTCCACCTTTCTCTGTGAGACCTTTTGCATACTGAATGCCCAATAGGTAACTTACTGAATCCAATTCAGTAGCTAACTCTGTAGCTTTCGAAGTATCAATACTCAATCCCTTGTTTGTGTTACAGGCGGTTAATACGATAACCACACTTGCAAATGCTATTATTTGTTTCATTGTTTTATTTACTATTTAATTAATACAAAATTATACTTCTAATGCTGCACCCGTATATAGATCACTTCTTCTTTCTACAAGCTCCTTATCTTCTCTGTATCCATCATAGTCTGTAGCCTTGTCTACTACTCCGTTTGGACCTATTTCTATCACACGGTCTGCTACACTTTGTATAAAGTGATGATCATGAGATGTAAATAGTACAGAACCTTTGTAGTCTTTTAAGCTATTATTAAAAGCTGTAATCGACTCCAAGTCTAAGTGATTTAAGGGTTCATCAAGCATCAACATATTCGGATTAGATAGCATAAGTTTAGAAATCATGCACCGTACTTTTTCTCCTCCACTTAGCACATTACATTGCTTCAAAGCTTGATCTCCACTAAAGAGCATTTTACCCAAAAATCCACGAATAAAGGTTTCGTCTTTCTCCTCTGAATACTGACGTAACCAATCTACAAGACTCAAATTTGACTGAAAATACTCATCATTGTGATTTGGCAAGTATGCTTGATTGATGGTAATTCCCCATTCTATTTCTCCACTATCTGGCTCTATTTCCCCGTTTAGTACTTGATAAAATTTGGTGGTGATTATACTGTGTTTGGAGTATAAAAAGGCTTTAGCTCCTTTTGTTATACTAAAACTTACATCCTTAAAGTATGGCTCTAATGTTAGATTTTTAATATTTAATATTTGGTCTCCAGCTTCTCTCTCTTGTACAAAAATGATAGCCGGGTATTTACGACTACTTGGTTTTATCTCATCAAGATTCAAATTCTCCAACATTTTCTTACGCGACGTTGCTTGCTTCGACTTTTTTACGTTGGCACTGAAACGAGCTATAAACTCTTGCAATTCTTTCTTTCGTTCCTCTGCTTTCTTGTTTTGGTTTTGTTGCTGACGTAGTGCCAATTGAGAGCTCTCATACCAAAAGGTGTAGTTACCACCAAACTGACTTATTTTATTAAAGTCAATATCTACGACCTGTGTACATACAGAATCTAAGAAATGTCTGTCGTGAGATACTACTATTACAAGGTTAGGAAAGTTCAGAATAAAATTCTCCAGCCATGCTACCGTCTCTATATCCAAATCATTTGTAGGCTCATCCATTACCAGAATGTCTGGGCTACCAAAAAGTGTTTGAGCAATAAGTACACGTACTTTCTCATTACCACTGAGATCCTTCATAAGCATATGGTGCTTATCCTCGGTAATACCAAGTCCACCAAGAATTTCACCTGCTTCACTTTCGGCCATCCAGCCGTTCATCTCTGCAAATTTTTCTTCAAGTTCAGATGCTTTTATTCCATCCTCTTCATTGAAATCTGGCTTAGCATACAACTCATCTTTAGCTAGCATGATACCATACATCTCCTTGTGCCCCATCATAACAGTATGTAGCACTGGATGCTCATCATACTTGAAGTGGTCTTGGCTCAAAACAGCCATACGCTTGCCTTTTTCTATGCTTACATGGCCTGTGGTGCTTTCCATTTCAGCGGTTAGCACTTTTAGGAATGTAGATTTTCCTGCACCATTGGCTCCTATTATACCATAGCAATTGTTTGTATTAAATTTGAGGTTTACCTCATCAAATAATACGCGTTTTCCAAATCGTATGGATAAGTCGTTTACTGTAATCATTTCTCTCTAAAAGGCTGCAATATTAGCGGTTTATATTGGTTTATGTAAATACTTAGGCTATTATTGACACAGACATATTTCTATATTTTAACCTGTAAAACAGCTACATGAATACTACATCAACTATTATACTCGCTACAGCTCTTATTTTTACTATGTGGGGAATGGGCTTATCACTTATAGTTGATGACTTTACAAGGGTTTTGAAACACCCCAAAGCGGTACTACTAGGCCTCGTAAATCAGCTTATATTTTTGCCTCTAATAGGCTTTACACTATTATCCTTTATTCCGTCGAGCCCAGAAATTGCTGTTGGTATTATGTTACTGTCTGCCTGTCCCGGTGGACCAACTTCCAACTTACTTAGCCTTCTTGCCAAAGCCGACACTGCACTTTCAGTAACCCTAACAGCTATCACTAGTATCGCAACTATATTCACCATACCCTTTATTGTGAACTTTGGATTAGAACACTTTGCAGGACAAGGAGAGAATGTGCAGTTGAATGTAGTAGAAACCATTGGTCAAATGTGTGCCATTGTCATTCTGCCGATGGCATTAGGTATGCTCATAAAAAGTAAAAAGCCCGATTTTGCTCTGAGAATGGACAAACCCGTTCGTCTTATTTCTGTCATACTTTTAGCTCTCATTATTATTGGCATAGTGCTCAAAGAGAAAGAAAATATTGTAGACTATTTTGCTCAGGCCGGTGCTTTGGCATTGTTACTAAACAGCAGTACCATGATACTAGGGTACTTAACAGCCAAAGCCTTTAAACTAAAGGGTAAACAAGCTGTAACCATATCCTTAGAAAGCGGAATACAAAATGGAACAATGGCCCTCGCCATAGCGGGTACATTACTTGGAAACGTCGCATATGGTATAGCACCAGCAGTATACAGTCTTCTTATGTATATCTCAGGAGGTATTGTTGTTTCATTGGCTTTGAAAAACAAATTATAAGGATGGCCTCATAATTTCTATTACCTTTGTACTGATAAGAAGAGGGATAAAAATGGCATTCAATTTTATATATTTTTAGCTTCCGCCAAAGCAGTCCCCGCGACATTCAACACAATTTTTAAAAACACAATGAACATTTTTGTAGCAAGTTTGCCTTTTAGTGCAGACGACAACGATTTAAGAGACCTTTTCGAACCATTTGGAGAAGTTTCATCTGCTAAAGTAATTTTTGACAGAGACAGAAACCGATCTAAAGGATTTGGTTTTGTAGAAATGGCAGATGATGAGTCTGCAAAAGCAGCTATTGCTGAGCTTCACGATTCTTCTGTAGATGGAAGAAATCTTGTAGTAAAGGTAGCTGAGGACAGACCTCAAAGAAGCGAGAGAAGATATTAATACTAGCTATTTTTAAGTAACTCTTAAAAAAAGCCTAAGACGAAAGTCTTAGGCTTTTTTTTACGACTGGACCTCAATAAGAATCTCTTCCAATTGGAGGGCAATACGGTCCCAGCTAAAGCGTGTTTTAGCTATATACAACCCCTTACTACCTACGGTTTCACGTTTGTTTGCATCCGAAAGGAGCTGATCTACTTCAGCGATAAAGCGTTCTTTTTTGCTCGCCATAATCACTCCTTCTCCACTTTGTATTTCTAAGCCTTCAAATCCAATGTGTGTACATACTGTTGGCACACCCATAGCCATGGCTTCTAATACTTTGTTTTGCGTACCTGCACCAAAACGCAATGGAGCAATTACCACACTTGCTTGCTCATACATATCCTGTATATCTGGCACAAATCCTGTCACCTCTATCCTATTCCCTGCTAGTTTTTTTACTGCTTCTTCTGGTCGCTGTCCTGCTATTACAAACTTGGTATTTGGATACTTGGCAGCTAAAGTAGGCCACATCTCTTTTGCAAAATACAATACACCATCTACATTGGGTGCATAGTCCATATTACCCGTAAAAAGGACCGTATGATTATGAGAATAGTCATGACCTGTTTTTGCATCAAACGTATCCAAGTCTACTCCATTAAGAAGGATACCTACATTGTCCGTTTTGTGTAATTTTTCTAAATATTTTTTATCCTCTATAGAGCATACAAGCGTCTTATCATATTGCTTAATAACGCTTTCAGCTCTAGCCAATCTAACAGACTCTATGGCGTCAATTAAACGATTAATAAAAGGACGATTTGTCTCTTTTCTTCTTTTGAAGTAGAGTGAAAATGCATCAGGCAAGTCCAATATTTTCGGCAAATCAATAGCCTTGGTATACTGACTCATACGTAAATGTTGTGTATGAACAACATCTATATCATACCGCTCCAAAGCAAACTTTACCATACGTTTCATCTTAGCACTTTTGAAGTATGCCATCTGTAGCGGAGTACGTGAGAATAGGGCGGGTATGCCATTCAATATGGAACGCCACTTAGGCAAGTATACCAACTCTATTTCTTTGAAAAAAGGTTGTATCTCCTTCAGGTAATTTAACTCGTCTCTACTCTCGTAGAAAGTCACTAAATACAAATTATGTTTTTCAGAAAGTCTCCTAGTAAGATTAAAAATTTTTAGCTTATCTCCTCTAAAAGGAGGATAAGGAAATCTATTGGCAACAAACAGTATGTTCACTGTGGCAAATATGAGTTTATATTCTGAATAAGTGTAATAGTTCCCACTTTGAATAATAGCTGTGTTATTTGTATCATTGCAATACTTTATTTATGAAGAAATTATTAGTTACGCTCAGTTTTGTGTTTGCCGCACAATTTAGTTTCTCGCAAGATACCATTCGTGTGAAGGCATTTGATTACAATAGTCAAACAAGAGATACAATTGTAAAGTTCCCAGATGGTACAGATTCTTACCGCCAAATATTAATGCTCTATAATATGCGATGTAAAGGAGCACGCGTAAGTTCAGGTAGTAATAGAAACCTAGGTTGTGGAGAGTGGGACTATAGTTGTAATACGTATGTGGAAGATTCTACACGCACCGACTCATTGCTGGCAACTACACCAGAGTATACAATAGACGGTTTTAGCGGAACATCCTTTAACTATAAAGAAACTCCGATATTTGACTTCTATCGAAATTCAATAATATCAACTCAAGTAACTTCATCAAATAGTATAGATACTTCAACAGTAGGACTTGGAAGTGTTTCAACAAATGTTGGACTGCCCTCTAGTCTCGGTGGTATACCGACCAAAATACAGCATTTATATGCTGCAGCAGAGCTTTCTACTGCAGGACTATCTGCCGGTGATATATGGGGATTAAATGCGGATGTGCTTAGCAATAACGTGATTGTAGAAGACCTGCGTATTAATATGAAAAATGTCAATGATGATTCTTTATATCTAACGAATATCATAGATGGTATATCTCAGAACGTATATAGCTCAACTATTAATTTTAATTCCGGAACCAATAACATACAGTTTCATTCGCCGTTTGTATGGGATGGTACCTCAAGTATTTTGGTAGAACTTACCAGCTCTAAAACGATAAGTTTTGAAGAATTAAGTGTGCAAAGTACGGCACAAGACACGACTAGAAGTATAGTTTCTCGAGACAAGACTTTCATAAATTTCAATGGCACCAACTATACAGAATCACAAAGCTATGAGGGCGTAATGGGCTCACAAAACAGAACATGTGAGGCTTGGATAAGAACTACGGGCACTAATCAGGAGATTGTAGGCTGGGGAAGAGATGCAAGGGGTCAAAAGTGGGTTTTAAGAACAAATACGGACGGATCTCTTCGTGTAGAAGTAAATGGAGGCGGTATAAATGCTACATCACCTGTGAACGATGGACAATGGCATCATGTAGCCTGCGTCCTTGACGGTTCTAACGTATCCAACATTAACATGTATGTGGACGGCAACTTAGAAACAATAAGTGCTACATCAGATTTGAGCATTAATACCACATCAGATATTAAACTCCGAATAAGCAGAGGAATAAATAATCGCTACTTCATAGGCAGCATAGATGACGTACGAATATGGGATATTGCATTATCACAAGCCCAAATTCAAGAGTTAATGCACAAAAGAGTACAAAGCACAGATCCAAATTTTTCGAATTTGAAAGCTTATTTTAGATTTGAAAGCATTTCAGGGGCATTCACCAAGGATGAAAGTAGTACTGCGGCAGATATGAATATAAACGGTACAGAAGATGTTGGACGATTTAGAGCAACAACACTGTTTAAAGATTTCATCTACTCTCCTAATAGAATGAATATCGGTTGGATTACAGGTGATTTTACGGTAAACAATGATACCGTTTATACCTATGACCAAGTAGCTCAAAGCCCAAATTTGGTGAAAAGAAACAGTATCA